>CAMYLW010000532.1 GCA_947259475.1 Thermodesulfobacteriota bacterium | reverse complement strand
AACAGCGATGTCCTGAAAAATCAAAACAGCGAGTGCCATGCGGCCGTGGGGACTGTTAAACTCGGCCTTTTCCTGCAGAATTTTCAGGACGATGGCGGTGCTGCTCAAGGAGATAAAGAATCCTATGAACACTGCCTCATTGAAAGGACGGCCCAATCGTATCGAGATAGCAAAGCTCACCAGGAAGGTCAATATTACTTGTATAGAACCGCCTAAAACCACCGACTTCTTCATGCGCATGAACTCTTTCAGAGAAAATTCAACGCCGATGGTAAAGAGCAGCAACACCACACCCATTTCGGCAAGGACTTCCACTTCATGTATGGCGCTGATGAGCCCAAATCCGTAAGGCCCCGCGAGGATTCCCGTGAAGAGAAAGCCCACAACAGTCGGCAAGTTGAGGCGCTGACAAATCAGGAGCACACCGATGGCCAAAGAGAATATGACGAGAACATCTTTAAATAAAACTACTTCCATTTCAGACCTTAAAAAGAATTACCGCGATGAAAATGTTTTAGCAGTTAATTTAGCCTCAAGAATTATTGCAACTTATAATCACGGTATCAGACTATTGCCACCCGTCCATTGGTAATTTATCCATGGGCAAATCTCCCGGTCGATCGATACTCCAGGGAGAAACACCATCCAGTACCTTTCAGGGCACACCCGGATCAAAACCACCCAGAGATACTGCAAGGTGTCTAATCTCGAAGTGCAAAGAAATTCCTTGCCCCTCTCTTCTTCGCAAAGAGTGTAGGTTTTCACTGCGCCCAGTCAGACTGAATCATTTTAGGAATTTTATAGAGAAAAAGTTCCCCTCGCCATGCCTTCCAAGGAGGTTCCAATAACACTTTGCTTTTGCTGGTTGTTGTTTCTTGCCTTCTGCCTGCGCATTGACAAAAAGGGTAGCCTGATTACTTTTTCGATATACCGATTACGGATATTGTTCTGGAAAAAGATATTTACATGACCAAATTAAATTCAGCACATAAAGCGCTAAAAACGCTCGAGGAGGCTTCGTATGGAAGAGCCGCATGCTCTGAAGACAAATGGTGATAGTCTGACCGAGAAAGTACTTGCCGACGATCCCCTTTTCAGTGAAGATGCTTTCTCCCGCTCAGACGAAAGCGATGACAGTATATTTTATGCCACCGATCGTTTTGTTCAGCATCTCGATTCACTGGCCCTGGCAACGGTGGAAAAGCTGATCGGTGAACTCGTTATAGAAGAAAAACCGGTTATTTTGGACCTGATGTCAAGTTGGGATTCCCACATTCCCTCCAGTCTTCGGCCGGATAGAGTTGTGGGTTTGGGTCTGAATAGCAACGAACTCTCCAACAACCCCGCCCTAAGCGAGTGGTGCCTTCACGACCTGAACATGAATCCCATCCTGCCTTTTGCCAACGACACCTTTGATGCTGTCCTCAATGTGGTGTCGGTTGACTATATGACCAAGCCCTTTGATGTCTTCCGAGAGGTCAATAGAATTCTGAAGCCAGGGGGTCTGTTTCTGGTAATCTTCTCCAGCCGGATGTTTGAGCAAAAGGCGGTAAAAATCTGGTTTCAGTCTGCAGAGGAAGAGCGCGTACTCCTGGTTGAAGAGTTCTTCAACCGGGCTGGGATCTTTACCAGGCCAATGGTGTTCGTCTCAAAAGGAAAGCCGAGGCCCAAGGATGACAAGTATGCTCACCTGGGAATTCCCAGCGATCCCATATATGCGGTCTACGCCGAGAAAAGGGGCGGAGAAAGCGGCAGAAGACCCACGCCCTCATCGGCTGCCTTGTTCGGGGAAAAACTGCATCAGAAGGAACTGGAGCGCAGAAAAGCAGCAGTGAAGCATACTCTCAGGTGCCCACATTGTGAGCAAAGGCTGCTAAAATGGGAGGTCCCCCAGACCCCGTTTACTCAATGGGACGTGGATTTCATGTATGTGTGTTTTAATGACGAGTGCCCTTACTTAGTTCAAGGATGGGAGGTTATGAAGCAACAGGGCAACAGCGGCCTCTCTTATCGCTTCACCTATAACTCATACAGAGATCGTTGTCTGTCGGTCCCA
>CAMYLW010000531.1 GCA_947259475.1 Thermodesulfobacteriota bacterium | reverse complement strand
CTCAACCGATATGGGCCTTGGCATGGCTTCGAGCTTCATCTTGTTCTGGGATGCATCCGCCAAGGCAATAACGTTCACAAAAGCATCATGCATCCCCCTTCGGAAGAGTTGTTCTATAATTAAAACAAAGTGCAGCTGTTGCTGTATACTAAGTCCCTTGCACCTCCTGGATCAACTTCCATTGGCGAACGAAGAAAAGATCGCGCTTGCGCAGGATTTCTTCAGTGGATTCGTTCTCGTAGTCATAGAATCCCCGTTCGGTCTTAATGCCGAGCTTGCCTTCGTTGATGAGGCGGCTGAAGAACTCGGGTGGTTCTTTCATTGAGCTAAGGTCTTCAAACAGATAGCTCGCGACGCTGTGGAATACGTCAAGCCCTCCTAGATCCGCTGTTTTCATGGGACCCAACCATGGATAGCGAAAACCGAGGCCGTAGCTCATGGCCTTGTCCACATCTTCCGGACTGACGACGCCCTCTTCGACAAGATGGAGCGCCTCTCTGAGGGCGGCGAATTGAAGGCGGTTCATGGCAAAGCCAGGGACTTCCTTCTGGATCATAATGGGCATCTTACCAAGTCTCCGTGCCAGATCCGAGGCGAGATGCGCTGTCTCGATGTCTGTGTGCTTCCCCCGGATCACTTCCACTAGTGGCACCAGTTCGGGTGGATTGACCCAATGAAAACCGACCACACGCTCCGGGTATTGACAGGCTGACGCAATAGACGTCACGCTGAGTCCCGAAGTATTAGTGGCCAGGATGCCACCTCCAGCACGAATTGCACCCCGTCCAAGGCCTTTTCCAGGCTTGACGCGGTGGTTATTCTTTCTCTGGCTTTGGCTGCCTCCTCTGCAGAGATGACGGACTCCTGAATTAAGATCCCCTGAGACTCCGCTATCCTGTGAAGGGCCTTATCAAGCTGTTCTTCAGAAATGTCCTGGAGCATGACGTCATATCCTGCCTGAGCGAAGCACACGGCTATCCCTGCTCCCATGGTTCCTGCCCCTATCAATGCCGCCTTTCTTAGATCTTCGAGTCTCATGTCACCCTCCTGCAAACAGGTTGTGCCTTTTCAATTTTGTAGCATTTTTATGCCTGCTGGGCCAGTCAGGCATCACGAAAAGTTACGCTTATAAATTTAATAATTCCGCAAAGCGGAACAAAATTCTGCAAATTAGAACTATTTGCTTGACTTTTGCCGTTTTTTTAAGGATCAGTCAAGTGCTTTCTAGGAAAAGATATTACCTCATCCATTATTCGTTGAAGTAAGGAGATGTGGTGCCCTGCAGCAATAACGGACCAAAATATCCTGTGAAATCTTTGGGAAAAGGTCTTTCCATTCTCAGGTTGATGATTGAAGAGGGAAGGGAATTTGGCTTTGTCGAGTAAAGTCATGTTTATGAACCTTAAAACTATCATATCCATCATCCTTGTGGCCTTTATCGCAATAGGGTTCTTGGGGTGCCATCCAAAGGGTGTTGGGCCCATGGGGCCTAACGGTCAGCGCCTGGCTTGGAAAGAGATGAGTATAGAGCAGCGCAAGGTACATATGGGCAGCGTGGTTTTACCGCGCGCAGCCGCTCTGTTTCGCTCCTGGCGCCCCGAACGCTTTGCCGAGGTAAACTGCACTCTATGTCACGGGCAGGGAGCGAAAACAGAAAACTTTAAGATGCCAACTGCACACCTCCCCAGGCTCAGCGGCGAATTGCTCCTGGGGCCCGAGTTTGAAGCTCATCCGGATACCACCCGGCTGAAGCTGGATCGCTTGGTGCCCATCATGTCCGAGGCCCTCGGGCTGAAGAGCTTCAGTGTCATCACCCGCACCGGTTTCGGCTGCTACTCCTGCCACCTGGGGCCGACCGGCCCTATGTTCGGAAATTGAAGGATCATCTTTTCGAACAAAAACATAGATTAAAGACGTCGCAGTATCGGCGTGCTAAAGAAGCATGGTGTGCGTTGATGCTCTTGGAAAATTGCGCGATGTTATTGAAAAGAATTGAAAGGAAGATGTGCCAAAACTATATTGCACAAATTAAATTGAAGTAAGCTAATTTCTGGAGATCTCCCTATTCCCCGCATTAATTTCTCTCTCTACGCTTTCTTAACCAATTCAGAAATTTTGTTATCAGCTGGTAGCCGTTTTATTCTGTATTCCAGTTTAAGAGCTTCGCTTTTTGTCATTTCATGACTAGCGCCAACTGACTCAACCGGTTTTCGTGATCTTGTATACTTGGCACCCTTACCTGAATTGTAATTGATCAACCGACTTTAAAGACCATTGCTGATCCCACAATACAGAGAGTTGTCAGAACATCGAAGTAAATAAACTATCCAATTGTTCTCGTTCATTTAATGCTATCTGGTTATCGGCAAAGACCAACTGATTATTCTTGGAATAGGCTTTGAAGGTGAGCCGATTCGCGGATGAGTGACTGTCTGAGTTCATTAGGGAGCGTTACATCAAGCAGCTTGAAGCATTGGCAATAGACCACAACTATTTCATATTTCTTACTATTTTATTGATCTCGAGGCCCTGTTTGCTGTTACGCTCCATTATGTGCGAGTTTCACACCTCCGCGAAGCGAATTATCTTCAAAGCCGGTGTAACTTACTTGTGCTTTCTAGATAACTGTATAATGCTATTTACTCAATCGGTTTAATACATGAAGGATCATTATTGCGTGTCGAGTTAACTTGCTTCGATACCGGATGGCTTACCAATTCCGTGATAGTCTCGTTTTTCAATATTTTGTTCAATTCTGCCACATTCTGATTTCCCGGATCAAGCCAGGGCTCGTAAAACTGTGGTTTAAGGATGACC
>CAMYLW010000530.1 GCA_947259475.1 Thermodesulfobacteriota bacterium | reverse complement strand
GGCTGCACGGAAAGCAAATCAGTTTTCTGCGGGGATATATTGGTACTTATGTGGCTGAAAATGGCAGTGGGCAGCTTTGGCTTTCGGAGCACAGTTCTGAAAGAGAGGCTACCGAAATGATCGAGAAGATGGCCCACGGTATGAAGCAGGGGAAACAACAACAATTCTGGCATTTTCGGCAAATGATGATCGAGCAGCGTCCGGTCTATTTAGCCGTAGGCATGGGCCAGGCACACTATTTTTTTCAAAAAGGGACCGAGGTAATCTGGCTTGCTGTTGATCCTTCGCTGGCCAAGGAAGCCATAAGGGACGCCGTGAAGAAGATGAAGTAGATCGTAGACTGCAAATTGTAGATGTCGGATTTACTGCTCACTGCGCGAAGCGTCCTGAGCCTGCTTGCCCTGAGCCTGGCGAATGGGTCGAAGGGCTTACTGTCTAAGTAACAATTAACATTGTACAACCATGTAACTCAATGGTATGGTGCCGTGACAAAATGTTGTCGGGGGGCTTACCCAGTCGTTAACGAACTGGATGATTGGAGGGGGAAATGTCGAAAGAATTGGAAAGGCCAATAACTCAGGATACACTGGGGACTCTGACGCAAACTATAACTGTGAAGAAAAAGCCTCTCCCTGAAGGTGTCCCTGACCCCAGGCCCAAAGTGAAGTATGTAACGATCAAGGAAACATCAGTTCTAAAGATCTTGGGAGCAGTTGTCGACGCCCTTCAACAAAAAGGCTTGCAGGATAGGGCCGATGAACTGCGAAAGTTGGTTCTTGGTGGGAGTTGTGAAACACCCTTCGATGCCTTGGGGCTGATCGGACAATATGCCCGCCTGGCGATTGTAGATGAAGAAGGGAAAGAGATAGGGAAGGTAGGATAATTTAAAGAATCCGGACCCAAAGGACCCGCCCTTGGGCCACCCCCTGAGGGGGCTTGAGGGCTTTTTTCTCTCTGGCGGAAGTCTGCTGGAGTAACGGAACACTGCAAAATATCAAATTTCAAGCACCAAATTACAAACAAATCCCAAATTCCAATATTCAATGACCAAAACATAAAACAGGTTTGGAATTTTGAAACTGAATTTTGAAACTGGGCCCCCGCCCGCAGGGTGGGGAGTCCAAGCGAAGCGCGGACAATTTTGGTGATTGTTATTTGTTTGATATTTGATATTTGTGATTTGGAATTTCTGTTGGCGGTTGATGAGAGGGGGTGCATCCCCTGTATCAGCCGCCTTTTTGTTTGCCCCTTAAGCTGAGGCTCCGAATTCGCTAAAACCGCATTTCTAAGCCAGAGCAATAAAAATGGCACTTTTATTGTTTACAATTCTGATGAGGGAAAAAGATAATTAGAGCGGAAATCTAGCCATGAAAGACGCATTTTTGTTCTTATCCCAAGGTCCGGGACCAGGTACAGGCTATCCTCTGCTGGGCGAAGAAACCATTGGGAGCAGTCCCGACAGTACCATCATCCTTCCTGACGACGAAACTGTATCACCGAACCACGCCAGGGTTAGCTTTCAGGAAGGGGCCTGGACTGTAGAGGATCTAGGGAGCGCTAGTGGCATCATCTTCAAGGGCAAGCGCGTGAATAAGGTGGTTCTATCCTCCGAGGATACCTTCCAAATAGGTAGTTTCACTTTTCACTTCACAGAGGCAGATATTCCTGAAGCGAGAGATCAGTTTTTCGAAACCGTAACAATTTTGTAAGACTGAGTAAAAAATAGGGACGATTTTTTGCTGTCCACTCGAATTTTCCCGTGTTGTACCAACCAAGTCCTCCGCATACTGTCGATACTATATCTATATATCCACTTTATTTACTAACCACGGAGACACGGAGAGCACAGAGAGAATTTTCTTGCCCGATCGGGAGACGGCGATCGGGCAAGAGATCGCAGTCCTTCGGGCAGGATCTAGAACACCGGTTGCTTCATGTAAACGGTTGGAGACAGGCTAAAGAGCTTGCGCCGCAGGCGGAGGCTCTTTTCCCTGGCCGTAGTCTCCCGGCCAGGGAAAAATCACCCTTCTCTGTGTCCTCTGTGCCTCTGTGGTAAATCTTCAATAAGATAAACCTATGCAGCACTGAGATACCTGACAACTGAAGGATTTGACATTATGCTCTCAATGACAACAGGCAAAAGACCTGAACAGGCGTCTGCATCAACTTGGGCGCTGTGATAAACGGTGATCTTTTTAGAATAGCCGTTTCCTAACCTCACCACGCACTCCATGGACGCCGTGTATTTGAGTATCCTATTTCTTACCTCGGCATGCGTTATCTGTACACTTATTTTCTTCATTGCCTTACGGTCAATCTTTGCACCTCTACTCTCTAGACTACGCTCAAGTCCATAGGTCAATTGTTTTCCCCAATCTCTGAGATCGGACTTCAAATTCGTACCAACTTTTTCTACCGCACTGGGAGTAGCATTATGTACCCAAACCCTATCATTGACTGAAAATTTGGCTCCTGAATACGGGCTAAATGAGTATCCAGATGGGACAAAATCACGTGCGGCACATCCTGTAATAAGAACACATGTGACGATTAAAAGTAGTCTTTTCATCAGGCCTCCTCAAATCTCCAAAAATAATTTTTTGACCGTTGTTTTTCGTCCTTAGTGCATCCATATGTGCAAGTATGATGCCGCCAAGAATGACAGCTGGAGACAGGAGCAAGCCAGTTCGTTTCCATCCGGAAATAGCGCACTAAAAAGAAAAAGAGCCACAGGAGATACTCCTGTGGCTCTCATGACGAGGCGGCATTCTCAATTACGTTGTTCACATTTTTGTTGCCCGCTCGTACCGTTGCGGCTGGCGCTGGAATCTCTTTTTTTAGTTTAGAACCAATATCTGATTGGTTCTTCATTTAGGTGTTAGATTCAGCTCTCTCAGCGTAACAAGTACTGCAGGTATTTGTGCTCACCTCGTTACCCACATAGATTAGCAAATCGCATGCCATGAAGCACCAAAACATAAATGTAGAAATATCAATATAAAATCAAGATGTTACCAATTCCAATGATTCCCGGTCTCTTCTTCTCCTCTGGGAACGCTGGCGAAAAGGCCAAGTAGGAATTTGCCAAATAGCTACCAGTGAAGATTTTAGATTTTAGATTGGAGATTGCAGATTGAGGATGTGAGATAAAT
>CAMYLW010000529.1 GCA_947259475.1 Thermodesulfobacteriota bacterium | reverse complement strand
TGAGAAACATAAGCCTTTCACCTCTGCCGCCAGCCATGACAAAGGCGAGTACGTCGTTCATGTTTTCATCCTCTCTTACAACAACTCCTTAAGATGCCTTTTTGTCTTGCCTGTATAGGAGGGCAGATCCAAGAATGCAATACACTATACAATCCCTATGATACTGATTAGTTGCGGGCTCTGACTCTAATCAGGACTTCAACATCCGGCCATTTTTTGCCTGCCGGTTGAACGTTGGGAGGCGCCACTATCCTGTTGGAGAACTTAGCATCTTTCTTAATGCTCTCCAGATAAATCGGCTCGGTCATTACATTGATTTTTTGCGCCAAGTCACCTGCCGGAGCCAATATCTTCACTTGCTTAGGTTCCACTGTTACCGATACCAACTCCAAACCTTTGGGCAGAGTACCCACCAATTGTGGCTGTATCTCTACCTCGGTCTCCACTATGTCCTCTAACGACACCGCTATGCTGGAAGGATTCGCACCCACGAGTCTTACGTTTCTTGGAAGCAATACATTTTCTTCCGATACAACAAAAACCTGTCTCCCTGCCAAGGCTTTCGATAAGTCGATCCGAGTGCTTAGATTTGCAGGGGTGATGGCATCGAGATTTGACTTGGGTCCTGTAAGATGTAGTTTGATTTCCGATGGCTTGTCTCCCGCTAGCGCAAGGTGCTTGGAGATGCCAATGTACTCTATGGGAACGGTGAAAGCTTTTTCCCGTATCTCTATCTGTCCTAAGATCACAGTTGACCAAAAGACAAGAGCCAAAACTAAACTCAAAGATATTTGAGAAACCAACTCTCGAGTCTTGATTCCTTTAGGCACTTCGATTCCGTGAAAAGCAATAGTTTCCCAGTGAGAGAGTAAGCTTGTCGATAGGTCGCTTCTGTCATGTACTCTCTGAGGTTTTCCGTCGCGAAAGGTTGTAATGACCCCTCTTTCTTCAGACACTACCACCACCAAAGCGTCCGATACTTCGGAAAGCCCCAAGGCTGCGTAATGCCTCGTGCCATGCCAAAGTCATCGGCTAAATTGCCCATTTTTTTTTTTTTTTTACGCACGCCGAATTGAGTGAGTTTACCGCCATCAATGATCAGAGCACCGTCATGGCCAGGTGAATGGGGATCGAAGATACTCATGATAAGTGGAAAAGTGGGGGTAGCGTTGAGATCCAAACCGCCGGAAAGCCATCTCTCGATAGGTTCTTTCCCCGGCACTACGAATAGTGCCCCCCTCTTTTTCTCGGCCAAAGCGAAGGCAGTATCAACTATGATCATGACAAATTCCGTATGATCTCTTCCTCTCCCTCTCCCTCTAAAAGACGCTGCTCTTTCAAAAACCTTTCTAATTTCCGGCTGAAAGATGACAATCAATCCGATCAGCGCTACTTGGCTCAGATTTGAATAGAGCCAGCGTATTCCTTTGAGGTCTAAAATGTTGGCAACAACGAAGATGGCTATAGCCAGGAATATTCCGGCCACGATTTTCCACGCACCCAACCTGTGCAGGGTGCGATACAAAAGAAACAATGCCGCTGCTAGCAGGAGAATATCTAAAATAACCCTCCAGTCGAGCATCAGCTTGAGCATTTTGAAGGTATCCAACTTTGCCACCTTACGAGGGGATTCAGTATGTTTGCCAGTCTTAAATGGCCTTACTATAAGTCAGTTCCAAAGAAATTTGTTAAAAGGAAATTTAACCGCCTTCGAAGAAATTCATATGAGTAGTGCTTCTTGGCGATTTCATAGTTGTGATCAACCATCTTCTGACGACTTTCCTGATTCTCCAAGATCTCTCTTACTTTCTTGACTTCCTTCTTGGCTAAAAAACCATCCATAACAACCAAGTCAAAACCTTTGGGTTCAATGTCTCGGACGAAAATAGAGTATCGGTTAACCAGTAAGGGCTTCTTGAAATAAATGGCCTCAAGGAAAGCATTGCCAAATCCTTCGTAGAGGCTTGGGTAAGTAACAAAATTGGCGTAAGGATACACGTCCCAGAGGGAATAGCGATTTTCTTTCGGGTCAAGTCTTTTCCACGGATCTCCTATTTGGGTAGCAACGAGATATAGTTCTACCCCAAGACTTTTTGCATAATCTGTCAACCATTCAGCATACTCGATCCCTTCATCACCTGCCTCGTGCGAGATTACCAACTTGTACCGAGGATCACCTAGCTCTTTCACCAAATTAATCGCATGTTCAATGCCTTTGCGCTGCACGATTCTGGTCGGTTGCAATATTATGATATCTTTGGGATTTAAGCCGAAACTCTCCAAACATTCGCGTGATTTGTTTAAATCCACAATCGGGGGATTTTCGAAGTCCAAAACATTGGGGATAACGGTGGAGGAGATGCCGGTACGATGAGCCAGTTCTTCTTGGGCGGCAGAATTAATCACCACATGCTCGATATTGGAAAGATTCGGAGGAAAAGCCATATGGAGGTAATCTCTCACAGCATTAACGGCAAACCTAACACGCTCCCAGTAGAAATCATGATGATGGGCGATTGTGGGGATCTGAGTCTCGGCTATGAGCTCGGTCAAGGCTATGCCAAGAGGAAGATGCAGAGGGATTGTGAGGGAATTTTCAGGAATTATCAGGTCGATTTCGAACTGCTCAACGAATTCATAGAGATTCACTTTTATAAGAGATTTTAAAGCATGAATCCTTTCCGTTACTGAGGCCTTGCGGAGTTTTTTCCCAAAGACGCTGTCGTTGATCTTTCTATTTTGCTCATCTAGAAAATGGCCTTCTGAAACATGGAAACTTTTTTCCGGATCCTTATCCAATTCTCCTGCAAACCAGAAACACTGATGTCCAGCTTTTTCCAGGACTTCTGCCCATTTGTTTGCCTCGAGAGTCACGCCGTCTGTGCCGGCGAACCGGGTAGAGATAAATCCTATTCTCTTAGCCATCTTTCCTTCCTATTAAATTTGTCCGCAGGTTAACTTCGATTTGTAGCCAGAGTAGAAAATCTACTTTGCGACTAGCTAGCATCCTTGTTCACCTGAGCAGGTTTTACCCCGAGCGCCTCCGCTGTTCGAGCAGTGTCCTCAAGTTTCGCCAAGGCTTTCGCTGCCGACAT
>CAMYLW010000528.1:2144-3655 GCA_947259475.1 Thermodesulfobacteriota bacterium | reverse complement strand
TCAAGAGCTTTGCCATTACTCCCAGCGAACTGGAGGGAGCACTATTGGAGGGTATGGGATTTGACGGCTCTTCCATTGAAGGGTTTGCCAGGATCGAGGAAAGCGACATGGTGGCCAAGCCGGATCCCACTACCTTTCAGTTTGTCCCCTGGCGGCCCAAGGAAAGGCCGGTGGCTCGGATGTTCTGCGACATCCTCCAACCGGACGGCACCCCTTATGAAGGTGACCCCAGGTACGTGTTGAAACGCATGCTGCGCAAGGCGGCAGAGTGGGGCTACACCTACTATGTGGGACCAGAGTTGGAGTTTTTCTACTTCAAGGACGACGAATCCACCCAAATCATTGACAAGGGCGGCTATTTTGATAGTCCACCCTTGGATATCGGCGGAGACCTGAGGCGAGAGACCATTTTCACCCTCCAGGACATGGGAATTCAGGTGGAGTACAGCCACCATGAGGTAGCCCCCAGCCAACATGAGATTGACTTGCGCTACAATGAGGGGTTGAAAATGGCGGACACAGCCGTGACCCTCAGAATTGTGGTCAAAGAGATTGCCAGAAAGCACGGAGTTTATGCCACCTTCATGCCCAAACCCATCTTCGGCGAAAACGGTAGCGGCATGCACGTACACCAATCTCTTTTCCGAGGCGATATCAACGCCTTTCATGATTCCACTCAAAAGTATCACCTCTCAGACATAGCCAAGTCCTACATTGCCGGGATTATGGTGCACGCGCGGGAGATGGCTTTGGTGACCAATCAGTGGGTCAATTCCTACAAGAGACTGGTTCCGGGTTACGAAGCTCCCGTCTATGTAGCCTGGGCCCAACGCAACCGCTCCACCATGGTGCGCGTGCCCATGTACAAGCCTGGCAAGGAACAGGCAACCCGGATAGAGTTTCGCTCGCCTGATCCCACCTGCAATCCCTATCTGGCCTTTGCCGTCATGCTGGCTGCGGGGATGAAGGGGGTAGAGGACAACTATGAGCTTCCAGAGCCCATAGAAGAGGATATTTACGAGATGGATGAGGCGGCGCGAGCCCGTGAGGGTATTACTTCTCTGCCCGGAAGTTTATTTGAGGCGATTCAAGCAATGGCAGAAAGTGAGCTCATGAGAGAGACCCTCGGGGATCACATCTTTAACAAGGTCTTGGAGAACAAAAAGATCGAGTGGGATCGCTTCCGTACTCATGTGAGCGATTATGAACTCGAACAGTATCTGCCGATTTTGTAGAGGCAAAGAGCATAGGGCATAGAGAAAGGAGTCAGGAGCCAGGAGTTAGGAGAAAACAGAGACTTGTCCCAGTTTTTGTCTTCTGAATTCCGGATTCTGAATTCTGTCTCCTCGTACTATACTTATCGCGGCTAGAAAGCCGCTCCCACAGTGAAAACTACTAGGGACCAGGCAGTAGGCGAAAGGATCAACATCTTTCATTTTTTCCCTGCGCCTTGAGCCTTGCGCCTGATTTGTTTGGATAGTGGCGATGGAAAAACGTTTTCTTGTATTCCA
>CAMYLW010000528.1:0-2079 GCA_947259475.1 Thermodesulfobacteriota bacterium | reverse complement strand
AAAGCCAAGGTTTGCACTTGGATGTCATAGAAGTCTGGCACCAGGCCATCCCGGATTTAGCAACCTACGATGGTTTGATCGTATTGGGGGGCAGCCCGAACGTAGATCAGGAAGCTGAATACCCTTTCTTAAGGGCCGAAAAGGCAACTATCAGGCAAATGCTCGAGGCAGACAAACCTTACCTGGGATTTTGCCTGGGTCACCAGCTTCTCGCCGATGTTCTTGGACTAAAGGTGGGACTGAATTCCTGCCGTAGCGCGGGATTCATTGAAGGCCATCTGACTCGCCATGGCCGTCAACACCCACTCTTTCAAAATCTTCCCAGCACTATGCCCCTTTTTAAATGGCATGGACAGGCAGTGCTACCCCCAGTTCCAAAACATATTGAGATTTTGGTCACCTCCCGCGAGTGCGAGGTGGAGGCTATTTCTCTGAAAGAGAGTCCTCATATCGTCGGACTCCAGTTCGACAATCACGCCGGTTCAAGAAACGACGTCGCCATCTGGATAGAGGGAGACCGCGATTGGCTGTCACAGCCACCTGAGGTGGACACCTCTGTGGTACTGGCAGATGCTGTCAGACATGAAACCCACGTGGGTGAACAGTTTGAATTGGTATTTGACAATTACCTGAAGCTATTATCCTGATAAACCCTTTGAACTGCGCACATGGGTGAAAAACCGAATCCACCGGTGCAATCACCGATCCCGTCATTCCGGAATCCGCCGACGGCGGATATCCGGAATCCAAAGCAAACGATGCTTTACTGGATACCCCTTCGACTTTGCTCAGGACCGTGAGCCTGTCGAACCACGGATCGCGGTCTGGCACCGCGTCCGGTATGACATGCATTACTTTTATCGGGCTTTAGGCAACAGCCTATGAGCACTCTTCAAAGGTGAGGAGGAAGATTAAATGACAAAAAAAACTATTATCGCAGCATTAGTCGTCGCTTTGCTATTAGGCTACACGGCCACCTGTGCCCTGGCAGAAACTGCTGCCGACCCCAAACAGGTAGCCATGGACACTGGTTGGGTCCTACTGGCTGGGGTGCTGGTCATGTTTATGCAGGCGGGTTTTGCCATGTTAACTGCTGGATTTTCCCGCTCGAAAAACGCCTGCAACATGCTGATGAAAAACCTTATGGATTTCTGTTTTGGCACTATTGCCTTCTGGGCCATAGGTTTTGGCATAATGTTTGGTGCTGGCAACCTTCTCTTCGGTACCAGTGGCTTTTTCCTTCAAGATACGGGCAGCACTTTCGCCTCCTTGGATTGGTCCATTGTACCTCTGGAATGCAAGTATTTCTTTCAGCTCGTGTTCTGCGCCACAGCCGCTACCATCGTGGCAGGATCAATGGCTGAACGCACAAAATTCTCTGCCTACATATGTTACAGCATTGCTATCACTGCCATCATTTATCCAATTGTGGGCCATTGGGTCTGGGGTGGCGGCTGGCTCGCGAAGATTGGAATGTGGGATTTTGCTGGTTCCACCGTTGTCCATTCCACTGGCGGCTGGCTGGCTCTCACCGGCGCCGTGATGTTGGGACCAAGGTCCGGCAAGTACAACCGCGACGGCACTTCAAACGCCTTCCCCGGCCACAGTATTCCTCTTGCTGCTCTCGGTACTTTTATCCTTTGGTTCGGCTGGTTCGGATTCAACCCGGGTAGCACCATGGCTCTCGTCCCTGAAATTGCCCACATTGCTGCAACCACAAACATTGCCGGAGCCGCGGGAGGTATAGCGGCGATGGTCACCGCCTGGTGGTGGTTCAAAAAGCCGGACGTCAGTATGGCCCTCAATGGAGTCCTTGGCGGCCTGGTTGGGGTAACTGCATCCTGCGCCTTTGTCTCTATAGGAAGTGCTATTTGGATCGGGATTGTAGCCGGTACTCTTGTTGTTCTCTCGGTGATCTTTTTCGACCAAGTACTGAACATAGATGACCCCGTGGGAGCAATTGCTGTGCACGCTGTCTGCGGAACCTGGGGTACTTTTGCCCTGGGGCTTTTTGCTCAGGACAAGTTCGCCCCGGGAACAACCGGCAATGGCCTCTTTTTCGGTGGTGGATGGAAACTC
>CAMYLW010000527.1 GCA_947259475.1 Thermodesulfobacteriota bacterium | reverse complement strand
GAAGCGTTGGGATTGAGTGTAAGCGCATGAAATTCGTTATTGTTATCCAGTGGGTGAGGGCAGCTATTTTGCCCGAGTCCCACCTGGCCAAAGTCTAGCCCGGATATTTCATGAATCTGTTTTGAATTGGGTATTTTGGGGATCTGTCTCGTCCAACTGCAAGGTTAAGAAACCGATTTATGCTGGAATTAAGAAAGATTTTCGTTGATTTGGTGGTTGTGTGTATTCCCGGATGAATTTTGGCCAGAGTTATCCACTGGATGTTGTTGATAAGCTTTGTTGAAGTTCGTTGTGGGCTCCCTCTATGTGGGTGCTGCCTTGATACGTCCAAGAGCCAGGGCAAATAAGGCTTGATAGGGATAGCCTGAAGCCATATGAATCCACACCCTACGGCTGGTCTCTCGGATGCGCGCTCCGATCTTGAGCAGCTTGAGTCTCAAGGTACCGACCTGAGCATTGGCAAGCTCAGTGCCCTGAAGATTCTTTCGCAAGAGCCAAAACAGACAGTAGGCAAAGGTGTGGAGGAAAAGGCGAAACTGATTGGCCAAAAACCGGTGACAGCTTAATCTATCGGCCTTGATTTCCAGCTTCAGTTCTTTGATACGGTTCTCTGAATCACCCCGGAGCACATAGATCTCGTCGTAGAGCCTCTGGTGCTTCAGGGCGATATTGCTGACCACAAAACGCTGGTTCGCACCCTTTTCCGTGTATTCGACTTTAGCGACAACCCGACGGTATCGGCTCCAGGAGTCAGCCCGGTAATTGAACGAGGTGAAAAGTCTCTGTTTTTCTCCAGTTTGCTCGAACTGCTCCTTTGCTTTAGCAAGAAGCTCTGCACTTTTCTCCTTGAGCCGATCGTTGGTAATCAGGCCAATGACGTAATGGATACGCTCTTTTTCACAGAGACTATAGAGCCTTGGCATGGCAAAACCCGCATCGGCCCTGAGCACAATCTCAGCCTCAGGATATGTATTCTTCAGTCTCTTTATGAGTCTTTTCAGCACTGCTTTTGACCTGTGAGAGGCGTGGGTATTTCCAGGACGCAGCATGCAAGCCATGGGAAAACCGCTGATTCCATCAAAGACAAACAGCGGATGATACATGTGCTCTTCATAATAGCCATGAAAGAAGCTCAACTGTTGCTGTCCATGGGTAGGATCGTCGGTGGCGTCAATATCGATGACAATCACATCTCGGGGGCCAGGATGGGCTTTAACATAGAGCTCAAAGAGCCAATCAGCCAGCCTGCGAAGATCTTTGCTGGTCACATTGTTTTCAAACCGACAAAGCGTGGGCGGCGAGGCCAAATCATCAGATGTCTCTGGGAGTCTGCCCGAGGTGGTCTTAAGCGCAGGATCGCTGCGAAGAGTCTCTGCATCATTGTTATCTTCATAGCCCAGGGCAATGGAGAATATGCGTTGTTTGACCAAGGTCCTCAACTCATGAAGTACCCAGCTGCTATGACGGGGATCAACCAAACAGTGGGTAGCCCCCTCGGTGAGCCCGTAGCGCTCATCGAGTTCTCGAAGCAGCAACCCACCTGCATCAGAGGTGATATTGCCGCCATCAAAATCGGCTGTGATCTGTTTAGAAAAAAGACTTTCAAAACGGAGCTGTTTATGGCAGACTGTATTCATAAGGGCGTCCTCGCTAATGTGCTGTTTGTTTAGTCGCAACAACACTTTAGCAGATGCCCTTTCCTTTTTGAAGCACTATTCATGAAATATCCGGGCTAGGGCAGTGGCAACAAAGAAGAAAAAGACACCCCTTATCAATCACCCTACGCAGTGCCCGCGAGGACACAAACACCTCTCCTGGTCCCCAGGTGAAAAAGAGTTCTTTTGCTGGGACTGCCACAGATACTATCCGGTCTCTGAATCTCTCAGTCGGCCCAAAGACATCGACTGGAAAGAGGAAGAACCAGATGAGTAACACTCTTTGATAGGGAACCTCTTCTGCGAAACACCCTAATTACAAAGGAGCTTGACCCATGATTAAGGAGATCACGGCGCAGGAACTCAATCCCGAGCACTTCATCAATGAGAAGATCAAAGACATCCAGGACATCGTTGGGGACGG
>CAMYLW010000526.1 GCA_947259475.1 Thermodesulfobacteriota bacterium | reverse complement strand
CAATCCACTTCCCAACCCCACCCGCTGCCGCAGGTGCGGAGTCTGCATGGGCGCCTGCCCGGAACGGATTATCTCCTTCAAGAATTACTCGGTCAGAATGATCGGTAACCTCATCAAGAGCATCAATGTCCCGGACGAGTGGGACGAAAAGCCGAGATTTATTATTCTCGCCTGCGAAAACGATGCCTATCCTGCTCTGGACATGGTGGGTATCACCCGGAAGGAGATCAGTCCTTGGGCCAGGGTCATTCCCATGCGCTGCCTGGGCGGCTTGAATCTGATCTGGGTCGCCGACTCCCTCTCCAAGGGAATCGATGGCATTCTCCTACTCGGATGCCGCCACGGTGATGACTACCAGTGTCACTTTATGAAGGGGAGCGAACTGGCAGAGATTCGGTTGTCCAAGGTTGCGGAAACCCTGGACCGCTTGGCCCTCGAGTCCGATCGGGTGCAGCTGATTCAGTTGCAGATCAGTGAGTATTCCGAGCTACCCAGAATGATAAATGAGTTTTCAGAAAAGCTGGATGAAGTTGGTCCCAATCCCTACAAGGGTTTCTAGTCCTTCGACTCATAAGTTCTGTTCGGAACTTATTCTCTCAGGACTAGTGCTGAGTAAGCGAAATTAGCCTCTGCTTACTAGAAGATAAATCGCCTAACTTGCGCATCGAAGTACTAGGAGGTAATTACCATGGCAGATGAATCCGCAGTGCAAGTAGAGAGCAAAGCTGCGACTTTGGTGGAGCCCGATCTGCACTTCGTTCGGGAACTCAAGGCGGCAGGGGGAGACACTCTGAAAAAGTGCTTTCAGTGTGCCACCTGCTCTGTGGTCTGCGAGCTTGCTCCTGAGCAGAAACCTTATCCCCGTAAGGAAATGATCTACTCGCAGTGGGGTCTGAAGGACAGGCTAGTGAACAATGTCGATGTGTGGCTTTGCCACTACTGCAATGACTGTTCGACGCATTGTCCCAGAGATGCGAGGCCTGGAGATACCCTGCGGGCAATTCGCGCTTTGAGCTTCAGGCATTTTGCCTTTCCCAGCTTCATGGGTAAGATAGTCGGTGAGGCAAAATACTTACCGATAATGCTTGCCATTCCGGTGCTCATCCTCTTGCTTGGGATAAAAATAGCAGGAGGGCATATCCCCTCGGGGCCGGTGGAATACCGCGACTTGTTTCCACTCCTTCTGGTGGATGCTATCTTTATCGCGGTTACGTTCCTGGCCATAGGATCCATAGGTTTTGGCGTTTGGAACTTTCTACAAGGTATACACGCCAATGCCGTCAAGGAAGGCTACACGGAAGATAAACCGCTGGCAATGGGCGATTACCTCAAGAGCCTGATCTCGGTAATTCCCACCATTTTGTTTCACAACAAATTCAAGCTCTGCATTACCAATCGAGATCGCTACTGGTCCCACCTACTGGTATTTGTTGGCTTTTTGGGTTTGTTCATTGTTACCAATATAGGCTTTATCGGCATTTATGGCGGGCCCTTTCTCGGCATCGATACAGGTTTTTTAGCCCCGCCCTACTCATTTGGTAACCCAATAAAGTTGTTCGCTCTGGTTGTGGGGATTAGCTTGCTGGTGGGTATTATCCTGGTAATCACCAACAGGCTCAAGACCAAAGCTGCTGAGAGTACCATCACCTACCTCGACTGGTCTCTGATCATCGCCGTTTCGCTCACGGCGGTCACGGGACTTTTGACCTGGCTTGGTCGGGTGGCGAATGCCGGTACCATCGCATACATTATTTACTTCGTGCATCTGGCGTCAGTGTTCTATATTATTGCTTACTTGCCCTACAGCAAGCTGGCCCATCTGTTCTACCGCACAGTAGCCATGGGCTATGCTGCTCACATCGATCGACCTTTTGGGATAGAAGTGGCCGAGGCTGCACCTGTGGCCGCCCCAGCAGTTGAGCCGACTCCCGCTGCAGCAGAAGCTCCGGCTGTAGAACCTGCTGGTGAAGAAGCAGCCGCCGAGGCCGAAGCGGAGGAGGAGAAAGCTGAACCCCCTGCAGCAGAGGCAGAAGCGTCTGCGGAGCCTGTGGAAGAGAAGCCGGCAGAAGAGGAAGGGGAGAAGAAGGAGT
>CAMYLW010000525.1 GCA_947259475.1 Thermodesulfobacteriota bacterium | reverse complement strand
ACCGGCTGAATGCCGTTTCGACCAGCCCCACCCTGCATTTATATAGATGTCCTCGTGGCGGTTACTCTTGTTTGCCCTGGTTTTCCCTTGCGAGGAAGTCCTCGATTCTGCGCCACTCATCTATACGGTTTTCCAGTTTTGCGTTTCCATGCCCTTCTTTGGAATACCAGTGATACTCGAATGTATTTTCATTTTTCTCTTTCTCGGCGACAAAGTCTTTTGCGCCCTTGAAAGGGGTGCGTTCGTCTTCTTTGCCGTGGAGAATGAGCATGGGCGCCTTAATTTTATCAAGATGATAGATCGGTGATATTTGCCGGAGTTCATTCTCATCGCTGCCAATCGCCTTGGCCAAGTAGTCTTCACCGGCATACCAGTTTTGAGTATCCGTCCTTGCTATTTGTGTTGTCATGTCAAAAATGCCGGCAATGATTACCCCGCACTGGTAGAGATCGTTATGCCTTACCAGGCTTTGCGCCGTGGCATAACCACCGTAGCTGCCACCAAAGGCGCATATACGATTACCATCAACCAGACCCTGATTAACAAGGTATTGGGTCCCTTCGGCTATGTCATCAATCATTCGGGTACCCCATTGACCAAAACCCGCTTCCTCGAAGCGCCTTCCAAAGCCTCCGCTCCCCCGGAAATTAGGCGCATAGACTGCGTATCCCATGGCATTAAGCAGGTGCCAGTTGGTGTAAAACTGATATTGGTTAAATGGCCCATGCGGGCCTTCATGAATGTAAACCACCAGTGGGGGTTTCTCCACATCCACCGGTGCCTGGAACCAGCCTGGAATTTTGACACCATCCGAAGCGGTGAAATCAGCAGGAGTCAACTCCGCCAACTCGGCGCCATTAATATCCTCGTTCATGGAAACCAAAAAACGTGCTTTGCGAGTCTCCCTGTCGTACAAAAAGTATTCACCACCGTGGGCGCCGGAAGAGATGTGGACAAGCAGCTTTTTCTTATCATCAGTCAGGCTTACAGGGTTGATCACAAAACCCGGATATAATTTTGCAAAGGAAAGCAGAACGCGTGAGACCGGGTCCTTTTCATCAAAGGTCTTCATGCGCGGCAAATCGTCATCCCACTGCAGCCACACCAGTTCACCTGCCTCGTTAACATCCAGGTCTCTCAACGCAGAAAACCCAATGTTAAGAACGTCATCCCAGATTTTGTCGCTAATTTGATAGCGTAGTATATGAGTATCTGAATCAATTGCCCCCATGCGCTGGGCACGCACATAGACAAAGTCTCCAGCGACCGCCAGTGGTCTAAATTCCTCTGTAAATCCACCAAGATTAAGAATGATTTGTTCCCAATCCCCGCCATTTTTCAATACGAAATTTTGCTCTTCATACTCCGGACTCATAGTGCGTGCAATCAAGACGTGCCCATCCTTGCTGGATACCACATCCTGAGTGTATTCGGGTAATCTCCGAAGAATGTCAAAATCACCAGTTCTTTGATCAAGCTCGACTAGTAAGCCTCTGCCGGCTCCGTCTTTACGCTCGAAGGAAGCAACGAACAGTAAGATTTCATGTTTCTTGTCCGGGAGCAGGCTCACAACGACGGGCCAGCCGCGAATCAGGTCACCCCTTCGCCTGGAATTATCTTCATAGTTTCCTCGAAAACTCCACAGCCGATAATTGCGTTTGCCATCAGCCGATAAAACAAACAGGTCTGGAGAAGAGAAGTCTCCTTCCAACCTGGCGAAATCTCTACTTATTGTGTAATAAAGGAGTTCGGAATTAATCCACTCGGCACTGGCAATCTCAATCTTCTTATTCTCTGTGTATTTAACCGAGGCCGTCGGTTTCAAGGTTTCCAGGTTGAGTACGATAAGCGTGTTGCGCTCATCTTTGAGAGTAAGGGCGCTGATGTGCCTGCCGTCCGGAGACAGTCGTACATTCCAGTAATCATTCCCATCCAGAAACTGTTTCAGTCTGTCCTCATCAAGTTGTGGCCCGGCCCAACAACTTGCAGCAACTAACCAGGTGATGATTACGAGAACCCTTGCTGACACCCTGTGCCGATATGACATTAACCCTGCTCCGCTAAAGTAGACTCCGGACCATCTTTCTCAAA
>CAMYLW010000524.1 GCA_947259475.1 Thermodesulfobacteriota bacterium | reverse complement strand
TGCAACACCACTAAGTGGGAAATGACAACACTGAAGGCAAGAGTAATCCGTGGGGTATTTCTGATCATGAATTTGATCATAAAAACTCCTAAATTGACTCCCAGAGTCGCAACCGTCCAACCAAGTAGTCTAGCACGCACTAAGTTTCCTTACAAGGCACAGGGAATGGTCAAATAGTAAAAAAGGAAATTTGAGAATTAGGAAATTTGAGAATTGGGAAATTAGTCATATCGTAGAAGCCGTAGAAGTCGTTAAAGCCTTTCAAATCGCAAGATCGCGGCTACCCTTCGACAAGCTCAGGGCGGGAAAGCCGCTCCCACAGGATAATCTCTGTCTTCTGTCCTCTGACCTCTGATTTCTTACTCTATGCTCTTTGCTCTATGCACTATGCGATTTATACTTTGATATCGCACAAATGGAGGGATGTCAGGTTGCGATACAGCTGCCGGTAGTCCATACCGTAACCCACCACGAATACGTCAGGAATGTCAAAGCCAGTGAAGTTGATAGGAAGCGGGACAATGCGACGAATGGAGCGATCGAGCAGGGTGCAGATATTGATGCCTTCTGGGTTTCTAGCTTCCAGATGCCTGATCAGGTAACCGACGGTGAGGCCAGTGTCGATAATGTCCTCAACAATAAGTACGTGCTTACCGGTGATAGATTCATCCAAGTCTTTCAAAATCTTAACGGCTTCTGGTGACCCTTCTATTCCCTCGTAGCTGGAAATAGCCATGAAATCATGAGAGTGGGGGATTTCAATGTTTCTGACCAGGTCAGCCATGAAAACGAACGAACCCTTCAATATGCCTACGAGCACTAATTCTTTGCCGCGGTAAGCAGCAGATATCTGCTTGCCCAGTTCTTGAACCCGGGCTTGAATCTCTTCAGCGCTCAGGTATACATCCCCCAATGGATCCTTGTTCATGCCTTTTCCTCATAGTTGTTTAGTGTTTGCGGAGGGCCGCTTTCACGAATCATCTTCTAAGGACTCAAGCTTAACGGTGTCATTCTTCGTTTTCGGCTCGACATCATAGGCAGGAATTCCGAATTTGGCGAGCAGGGCCTTATAGTCTTTACCATAGAAGAGTTTGATGGGGATATCGGGATAGTGTTGCTCGAAAAGGCGGACCTTCCTATTCTTTTTCGTAACCAGTGATTGCTTCATCGTGGTGAGTTCGATAAAAACACCATAATCAGGAAGAAAAAAATCAGGGGTAAAAGACTCTCGAACATAGCCTTCCTCATCCCAGGCAATGGGGAAGGTTGTGGGTTCGTAGTCCCAGCTGATCTTGTAGAAATCTAGGATGCGGGCAAATTCTTGCTCACTTTCGTTGGCAAAAATGCTGATCCGACTGCGCTGGTAAGCCAGGCCGTTATCGTAATCATCCAGTTCACCACGATCGGAGAGTATCCTCTCAACTTCATTTATTGCTCGTTTCATCTCAGGCAGCAGAGCGGCCGGGATGGACGTCTTTGATTCCACTATTGCATCTTCTGTGTCTCCGCCCTTTTGGGTTTGCAGCTGGAGAAAGAGGCCCTGTTTGGACTCTAGCAGACTAACAGTAGCTTCTGTATTGGCACCTATGGCGAATCTTTTTTCAAAAAGTTGAATTTTACCGGACACGGGTAACTCCTGATGGCAGGACGCCAGCGAGGTTAACGAGAATAAGATGTTGTCTATCTAAATTTATAATCTTTAGTTAATCTACCGGGTTGTTGTCAAGTAAAAGTTGCAGATCGTAACCTTCACAGCGTGCGTTAAGTGTTCAATTTCCAGAGATGCAGCGTGCTTTGTTTTTTACATATTTTTTAAATTGCAAAATTAATCATGCAACTCCCGGTTTTCTAATATTTGCTTAACCTTCAAGAAAAAATGTTGATGGTTTCGTAAAAACCTCTTGATGAGACGGCACAGTAAAAAGCTCCAGATGCAAGGCGCGCGAATCTTTTGGAATGAGGCGCACTTAGGTGTGCGCCGCAGTGACGAAAGATGAAGCGCAACACCGCAGATGGACTTTTTACGAAGCCGTCAATGTTGCGGATCTCTTGCTCCTTCCTCACTTCTGATGCTATGCGCTTAGCGCCATGTGGAGTCAGTGAGATCTAAGAGAAACGGCATACAAGTGGAGCGGTCAATGTCCAAAGAAGGGGACCTGATACTTGTACATGTTGAGGATACCCCAGCCTTTTTTGCCCGTATCGAGTGCATAGGCCCAGATGTAAAGCCGGATTGGTACCAGGTAACCTTGCTGGTCCTCCAAGTGCCTGTGGTTGAGGTCACATGGATCGTAAAGGAGGAGTATTTGAGTGGCGCCTCCTTTACCATGGGGGGTAAGAAAGTGGTGATTGAGCTCGTGGTGGCGCCAGCTCAACAGCCGCCACCGGAACAGGAACGTCGGGCAGAAAGAGATGCCGAGGAACGGCCCAGTGAAAACGGTGAGAGAGGAAAGGTGATATCGCTGTTCGATAGAGAGTAATCTGCATTAGTCAATTGGTTACTTGATTAGGACTTGTCTCTGAATCGGAGGGCAAGTTGATCGGTGGATATTACTTCGCGCACTGTGTCGGAATCGGGCGCAGGCTTGAGGCCGGCGTGTCTCAGTATGCGGCTGACCATCTTACGGTCCACCTGAATAGGCCTGCGGGCTGAAACCCTTCGAGCTATTTCGCTGTCAGAGATCCCGGGCTCGTTTACGTATTCCTTGATTACTTCCAGACGGGTAGCGTCATCCGCCTTCCACGGACCTTTGGGACCCGGTTTGG
>CAMYLW010000523.1 GCA_947259475.1 Thermodesulfobacteriota bacterium | reverse complement strand
CTCCGTTACAGAAATCTGGACAACATCTTAGATGGAATAATGACCATCGAGGAATCCATTCTGCACAGTAAAATTGTGGAAGATCCAGAACCCCTCAAGGGAAAAAAATCCATTGAGGTTCATTATCCTGAACCCATGGGGATTGTGTCCCACTCCGCCAATGAGGTAGTTACCCTAGAAGTGGCCAGGCTCACGCTCCAAGAGAAGGTCAAGCGGCTATTCTGGCAGGAAGACGAAAGCGTTTTGGATCCGCTTGTTCAGATATCCCTAGCCACTCTTTTGCCAAATCTAAAGTATGACCAGCGGGAAAATGAGAGAAGGATTCAAGAAATCATTAAGCGGTACCCTTCTAAGGTGATTCCTTACAAGCCAGGGGACATCTTGGTGCCTTTTCGCAGAGTTCTGAGTGAGGAAGATGTGCTTTTGTTGGTCACGTATCAGCAGGAGGAAAATAAGGACCTCTACGAGGGGGCATCTTGGATACTGCTTACCGTACTGTTCACGGTATGCTTTTATAACTTATTCCTGTCAAGAATACTGAGCGCCGGGTGGCGGAAACCACTGCCTTACCTGCTTCTCCTCTCTCTGCTTAGCACAAGCGTTATAATTTCGAAGGCGTGTTTGTTGTTTACCTCATTTCCTATCTTTGTAGTTCCCTTCGCTTTTCTCCCTTTGATCACGGTCTTATTACACAATGAGAGAATCTCCGGCACCTGCACCACAGTGATGGGAGCGATTCTGGTGAGCCTGTTTGCCGGCCGCACCTTGGAGATCTTGCTTTTCTTTACCTTTGGTGGTGTGGCGGTCTTGTTGGTCTCTTTCGAAATTCGAAAGAGGATTCATGTTATGCTGCCTTCACTGGTGGTGGGAATCGTCAATGTTGTCGTCCTCATGGCTTTCTCAATGGATTGGGAATCCGTTGTTGGACTTTTCTTGGGCTGGCAGAAAATGGATATCTTTTCCCTAACGGAGATTATTGACATCAAGTCATTGGAAGATGTGGGGTGGGCCTTCATAGGAGGCCTTGCAGCAGGGCCGGTTGCCATTTTTCTTCTGCCGTTGTTGGAGGTAAGTTTGCATACTGCTTCTGCCTTCAAATTCAACAAATATTCCGATCTTCAACATCCCCTCATGAGAGACCTTTTGACCAAGGCCCCAGCAACCTATCAACATACCATGACAGTGGCATACCTTGCTCAGGCCGTTGGAGAGGCAATTGGAGCGAACACGCTCCTGCTGAGGATAGGTGCCTATTATCATGACATCGGGAAAATGGCGAATCCCAAGTTTTTTTCTGAGAATCAATCCAGCGGGAAAAACACGCATGATGACCTAGATCCGCGAGAAAGCGCCAAACTCATCATCAATCATGTCAAATATGGCGTGTCCCTCGGGCGGCAGATGGATTTACCAGAAACCGTTCTGGACCTCGTTGCACAGCATCACGGGACCCAAGTAGTGGAGTTTTTCTACGACAAAGCGGTTGAGGCTAGTAAGGGATCCGGGCCTCGCAAACTGGATTTCCGTTATCCGGGACCAAAACCCCAAACCGTTGAGGCGGCAATACTAATGATCGTCGATGCGGTAGAGGCTGCCTCTCGGGCCATGGAAGAACCTACACGGGAGGAGATAGAGAAGATGATTCGCCTCCTGGTGGTAAAGCGGATCGCTGACGGTCAGTTCGATGAGTGTAACCTTTCGACGCGATACCTTGCAAAGATCGTCCAGACACTGGTGGATTCCTTGGAGGCCTCACTCCATTCCCGGGTGGTATATCCATGGCAAAAAAGGGTTAAAAAAGCGAGTGTGGTGAGAATCGAGGGCAAAGTTAGACGCCGAAGTGTCTCTACCCGGTGAAATGCGATAAGGAATGTAACCAAAAGGGAGATAATAAAGTGTAAGAATACTATTACGGAGGCGAGCAGATGAGCAAGCATGGTGAAATTTATGACAGCGTAGAAAAAGTTGTTGCCAAACTCTACATTCTCAAGAACTCCTGTGCTGGAGTACTCAACTCGGAGAAGTCCAAGCCAAATTTACTTTGGTTTCAAGGTGCGGAGGCCATGCTGAGTGAAACAGTTGACGAACTTCAGCAG
>CAMYLW010000522.1 GCA_947259475.1 Thermodesulfobacteriota bacterium | reverse complement strand
CAGGGAGATATATCATGGGCAAAACAAATAATACCGCTGAACATCGACGGCTTGACGAGTATCGCCAGCGCAGGTCGAATTGGAAAAAGTGGGGACCGTACCTCAGCGAGCGCGCTTGGGGAACGGTGCGTGAAGATTACAGTGAAGACGGAGACGCCTGGGATTTCTTTCCCCACGAGCATGCCCGCAGCAGAGTCTACCGCTGGAATGAGGATGGCCTGGCCGGGATCAGCGACCGCAACCAGTATCTCTGCCTGGCCCTGGCCCTGTGGAACGGCCGTGACCCCATCCTTAAGGAGCGGTTGTATGGTCTGACCAACTCCGAGGGAAACCACGGGGAAGATGTCAAAGAGTACTACTTCTATCTCGACAGCACCCCAACGCACAGCTACATGAAGATGCTTTACAAGTATCCCCAGGCTGAATTTCCTTACGCAGACTTGCTCGCTGAAAACGGGCGGCGCGGTTTCCACGATTTGGAATACGAACTTCTGGACACCGGGGTATTCAAAGCTGACCGCTATTTTGACGTGTTCGTCGAGTATGCCAAGGCGGACCAGGAAGACATTCTGATCAAAATCACTGCGGTAAACCGCGGGCCAGAACCTGCTGAGTGCCAGGTGCTGCCGACACTGTGGTTTCGAAACACCTGGAGCTGGGGCTACGAGGCAGGTCCCATGGGTGACGTACAAGGCAAACCCGAGCTGCACCAGATTGAGGGTCCCAAAGGTGTGTCCACGGTAAAAGCCACACACCCCGCCGCCGGTTCCTATTACCTCTACGCCGAAAGTGCGGATGAGCTGATATTTACGGAAAATGAGACAAACGCAGAGGAGCTCTACGGCCTTGCCAATTCGACTCCCTATGTAAAAGACGCTTTTCACCGCTCTGTGGTCAACGGTGAAACCACTGCGGTCAACCCCGAGCGTAGAGGTACGAAAGTAGCAGCCTGGTTCAAGGACACCATTGCGCCAGGGGAGTCAGCCACCATGCGATTACGGTTGGCACATGTGGCCCAGGAGGCTCCGTTCAAAGATTTCGAAGAAACCTTCAAAAAGAGATTGGCCGAGGCTGACGAGTTTTACCAGGCTGTGCAAGACCCCAGTCTCAGTGAAGATGAAAAACGGGTTCAGCGCCAGGCTCTGGCCAGCATGCTGTGGTCCAAGCAACTGTACTACTACGACGTTCAACAGTGGCTCAAAGGCGACCCTGAGGGTTCGCCACCTGCTTCCCCTCGAAATCACAACCGTAATCACGACTGGGAACATCTGGTTAACTTTGATGTCATCTCAATGCCTGATAAGTGGGAGTACCCGTGGTATGCCACCTGGGATCTCGCCTTTCATTGTATTCCCCTGGTTCTGGTGGATCCTGAGTTCGCCAAAAGGCAGATGGAGCTCATCACCCGCGAATGGTACATGCACCCCAATGGACAGGTGCCGGCTTACGAGTGGGGCTTCGACGATGTCAACCCACCGGTGCCTGCCTGGGCCGCCTGGCGGATCTATAAGATCGACGCCAAACACCAGGGTCGTCCGGACCGTGACTTCCTCGAGGGAGTCTTCCACAAGTTTCTCCTGAACTTCACCTGGTGGGTGAACCGCAAAGACGAAGACGACCGCAATGTGTTTCAGGGGGGCTTTCTTGGTATGGACAACGTCTCTGTTTTTGACCGCAGTCAGGTCTTGCCAACTGGCGGCCACATTGATCAGGCGGATGGAACAGCCTGGATGGGTTCCTACTGTTTGTCCATGTTTAAGATTGCTCTGGAGTTAGCCCAAGAGAACCCGGTCTATCAAGATGTGGCTACCAAATTCTTCGAGCACTTCCTGCGGATAGCCCATGCCATGACCGCAGAGGGTGGACACGGGCGCAGCCTCTGGGATGAGGAGGATGGGTTCTTCTACGATGCCCTCCATTTGCCGGACGGTACGCTCACTTCGCTGAAAGTCCGCTCCATGGTGGGATTGCTGCCCTTGTTTGCCGTGGACACCTTGGAGCCGGATCTCCTTGAGCACGTGCCCGATTTCAACCGAAGGATGGAGTGGTTTTACAACAACCGTCCCCACCTGAGTGGGAATCTCGCCTGTATCCACACACCCGGTA
>CAMYLW010000521.1 GCA_947259475.1 Thermodesulfobacteriota bacterium | reverse complement strand
CGTGAACGTCCAGGGGAAACGCCTCCCTCGTTACTACTATGAAAGCTTCAGAGTCATAGGGTTCCCAGCCGTTGTGGAACACCATGTTACTGCCGGTATAGGGTATGAGTTTGGTGAGAGTTTAAAAGTCGATTTCTCTTATATGCATGCCTTCGAGAACCAGCTTTCGGAAAGTGGTACCGCCCCGGACGGCTCCAGTGCCAAACTAAAATCGAAGCTCTCCGAAGACTCTATTAGTTTCGCCTTCAGCTGGAGATTCTAAAGGAATCGGCTGAACTCCCTTTTGGCTCAGGGCTGGAGGTCTTTCGTGTTACAATTTCCAGAGCCGAAGGGGTTTTCGAGATAAAATCCTACCCGGGGAACTGTTATTTCGTTCCCCAACATGATGGTTACCTTCCTGAAGGTATAAGGAGAAAGATCAATGGCTGAAGAAAAAGAAAAAGCTGGATTTATTTGCGTCAAGGAAACCCTAGATGGAGCTTACCCTTCCCTGGTGCTGGGGATAAATGCCGCGCGCCAGGGTATGGAGAGTAAGATTTTCTACTCATTTATGGGGCTAAACCTCGTACTCAAAGGTGGCGCTCAGAGGGCCAAGTTCATTCCGCCTGGTGTGATGGGAGCCATCCCGGGGATGTCAACTGTTGCCACTGGGATGATGAAAAAGAAGATTGACAAGGCGAACATCCCGAGTCTGCAGGAACTCCAGGAAGTGGCCCAGTTGGAAGGGGTGGAGTTGATCGCCTGCAAGATGACCATTGACATGATGGAAATCGATGAAGATAAGCTCGTGGATGGCGTAATAGTATGGAATGCGGAAGAGTTTCTGGTCTACGCTAAGGATTGTAAGGTCTGCCTGTTCACCTAGCCCGGATTGTTCATGAATCCCTGCTGGCTTCATGGACAATCCACCCTTCGGGCTTCGACTACGGCCTTTTCAGGCCTCCGCCCAGGGCTAGCCTTGAGCGGGTGTGAAGCACCCTGTCGAAACCCGCAACAAAGATTTTCAATTTGTTGCGGGTGCATTATTCACCAATCCTAAAGATTCGTGAATAATGCAGGCTAGTAAGGTAATTTGCTCAAGGGCAGGCGCAATGAATTCTGGCACCTGTAGGTGCATATTTCCATCTGCACCTACAGGTGCGTTCCACAACGGCACCGTCCTCCCGCCGAATATTCAATTAGGCGATTCTGAAATCCCAAGCTCCAAGCACCAAATTACAAACAAATCTCAAATTCCAATATCAAATGACCAAAACGCGTTTTGCATTTTGGTCATTGTTATTTGTTTGTTATTTGAGATTTGTGATTTGGAATTTTTAGTCACTCTAGCACTCCATTACTCCAGCATACTTCCGCATGATGGGAAAGACCATTGAAGTCCGCTCAAGGGGGCAGCCCAAAGCCACGTCCTTTGAGCCCGGTGCCGGGCGTCCTCGTGCCTTCCTTCGGCTTGGTTCGCTGCGACAGCTGATTCTGAATAATTCAAATTAGAGCAATTTTGGCATGGATTCTGCTTGGTTACAGTAGATTATTCCCAATGGCAGGAGACAGGTATGATTGCTGACCCTTCATTGATCAAAGAGCCAGAGAGAATATTGGTGGTGGATGATGATACCGAGATTAGAGACGCTCTCTGTGCGGCACTCCAATACGAAGGATATGAGGTCCATATTGCCACCAACGGCAAGGAAGCAGTAGAGAGGGCTCAGAGGCTTAAACCCAACCTGATTTTAATGGATGTTCAGATGCCGGTAGTCGACGGTATCGAAGCTACTAGAAAACTTAAAGAAGATCCAGTCACAGTACACATTCCCATATTGATGGTGACAGTTGTCGATAAGAAAGAAAACATTGTCAAAGCTTTGGAAGCCGGCGCCATAGACTATGTTACAAAACCTTTCTTCATGCCAGAGATGACGGCAAGAGTAAAAGCAGTCTTAACCCTAAAGAAACACTATGATAAATCCATTGAAGTAAAAAAACAGCTTAATATATCGGAAGAAAAATATCAGTTGGTAGTGGACAACGCCAGCGAGGCAATATTGGTTATTCAGGATGGAATGTCCAGATTTTTCAATCCCAAAATCCGGGAATTTATTCGTTGTTCAA
>CAMYLW010000520.1 GCA_947259475.1 Thermodesulfobacteriota bacterium | reverse complement strand
CTGCTTGATCTAATCCGGACGGTTCGGTGGTCTGTGGGCGTGCTCCGGGAGACCATGAGTCCGGACGCGTTTAATGTGGGACTTAACCTCGGTACAGTGGCAGGGGCCGGGGTCGAGGCGCATGTCCATTTCCACATTGTGCCAAGGTGGAATGGTGATACCAACTTCATGACGGTTTTTGCAGAGGTGCGTGTTGTTCCAGAGCATCTCCAACAATCTTACCAGAGGCTACTCCCACATTTTACAAAGGAGAAATTGAATGAAAATAGTTAAGGTTATGGTCGTCATGCTCTTGGGAGTATTACTGGTTGCTTTTCTCTTTCAGAACTACAATGCCTTCCTCTCCACAACCATCCTTGAGTTCAGACTGCCTGCACTCACACCTTTCCGATCCATGCCAATCCCCCTCTATGGTATAATTCTGGGCTCTATTTTTGGGGGGGGCCTACTGGCCGCTCTTTACATCGGTCTGGGCAACTTTCGATTGCGCCGGAAAATCCGCTTGCTTAGACGTGAGAATAAAGGTTTGCAGACGGAGCTCCAGTCCTTACGAAATCTTCCTATCACCGAGTCAGATGTGCCGGTGAGTCAAGCGCCGGAGACAATTGGGAATGAATCTGTGGAGGAAGCCGCGGAGGCGAACTCCGGGTAAACCAACGTGATGAATGGATGTGAATACCCTACATATCGGGGGAATGGAGTTTAATCTTGTTGCCGTCCTGGTTACCATAACCATTGTGGGCGGTGTTGCCGGTTATCTCCTGGCCAGGCGGAAAGCACACCAAGGAAACTCATCCCAGCAGATTAGCCCTCCTCAAGACTACACGGTTTTTCTTAAAGGAATCCAATACATTTTGGCCGATGACACAGATCAGGCCATCGAGGCTTTTAGCAAGGCTGTGCAGATCAACTCAGAGACCATAGAGACTTACGTAGCCTTGGGGAATCTCTTTCGGGCCAAGGGTGAAATAGATAGAGCAATCCGCATAAGACAATCCATTTTGCTCCGGGAGCGGGTGGACCCGGAGACCAAGCTGCAGGCCCTATTCGATATGGCAATGGACTACAAGCGAGGAGGATTTCTGCAGAGAGCCATCTCCACCTTAGAAGAGGTGGTCCAGAGGGCGCCTAAGAGATTGGACGCCTACGAGGAACTGGAAGCTTTGTGTGAGGCCACGCATGATTGGCAAAGGGCTTATGAACTGCAGCAGGAAATACGTAAATTGAACCCCACGAATAATCATCACGTCATGGCTCACTTGCGCAAAGAGCAAGCTAAGGTTGAAATGGAAATGGGGAATTTGGATAGTGCCAAAGCACATTTGAAAAAAGCACTGTCTTTGGATCTCCACTGTGTGGAAGCCAGCCTACAGTTAGGAGAACTTTATTGGTTGAAGAATAGAAAAAGGAAAGCGCTCACCATCTGGAAAAAGCTGGTCCATAACAATACCAAGTGGGCCCATCTGGTACTCGTCCGGTTGCAAGAGAAAGATCGGGGGACCGATGACGAAGCACGAGTACTGGAATTCCTCAATAACATCTCAGGGGAAAACTTAGATGCCCTAGCTCAATTGGCACTGGCTCGCTGCTTCATGCAGCGCAACAGGAAGGAACAAGGTCTTGCAGCCCTGAGGCGGGCACTGGAGATGGAACCTGATCTGGCGGAAGCTCGTAAGATGCTGGGTGAGGTACTGTTGGAAGATGACGACGAGGAAGGGGCACTCACAGAATATCGAGCACTCCTGAACCATCTCGGGCCAGCGAGAAAGCGTTATCGCTGCAACCAATGCGGGTTGGAAACTGACAAAATCCTGTGGAAGTGTCCAGGGTGCCATAATTGGGATACTGTCCAACCTAGAAAGAGTGGTGGGGCTTAGCATTGGTGGTAGTGCCACATCCCTTCTGGTCGGCTCATCCTGCCGTGTCATTGCTTCCTGGGAAAATCGACCTTACTCCAAGAATCTGCAAACGAGGTGCATTGAAGCCACGTTCTCTGGGCGTGGATTTTTTGCGGCTGCAGCTAACCGCTTCACCGAGAGTTGGCTATTCAGGTAGAGTTTAGATGAGCAAAGTCACTCCCATGATCCAGCAATATCTGGAAATTAAGGAG
>CAMYLW010000519.1 GCA_947259475.1 Thermodesulfobacteriota bacterium | reverse complement strand
GGAAGTTCGCACCAAGGCGCGACAGTCATTTCGCAAGGCATTTCAGCGACTCTATGACGGTGAGACAAAAGCGATTCTGCTCAGTACCGAAGGCAGGGTACTAAGAGAACTCACAATTCTCACTGAAAAGGATAAGCGCGTACTCCTCCAACTCATTCAGCAGCCACAAGTGCCGCGGTCCCTGGTTTTAAACCTGGCCCGCTCAACGCTAACCCCGCCGGAGGTTATTCAACTGATTGCCCGCAGACAATCCTGGGTCCTGGACACCAGTATCCGCCGAGCACTGCTGACCAATAGCAAAACGCCTCAGAAAGTCAAAGCCCTCCTGAAAGAAAAATATTCATAGACAAAGAGTTAGCCGGTTGAGCCGGTTAAACCGGACAACAGACCATCCTAATTTGGCTTGGTCAAGGCTGTTTTCTCATGCTATTATTAAATTATGTCTCTTTCCTTCCGCAGGTCAGAGAGTTGGAGGGTCCTCGGATCCTAGCGTCATCGGATCAAATTAACTTTCACTGTTTATCATATGACTTTGAGTTTCTTGTTCAAACCATTTGGCCAACAAACAAAGGGGGATCTATGACTAAGCAGGAAAAAGGTGAGGCTCACGAGTTTCTCGAATTTGCTGAAAACATGGTAAAACAGACAGGAGAGTTAGCCCTGAAGTACTATGGCCGTGGTGATCCGCAGTTCAAGTTCGACGAAGAGTTGGTGACCGAGGCCGAGTTGGCAATTCGAGAGTTCCTTCGCACCACCATATCTGAGCGCTATCCAGAGCACCACCTTTTGGGTGAAGGTGACGACCAAACCGCCTATCTGCATGGCGAACAAGGCTTCCAGTGGATTGCTGACCCAATGGATGGATCCGCAAATTTCCAGGCAGGAATTCCCATTTGGGGAGTTTCGTTGGCTCTTTTCAAGAATTTCTGGCCCATTCTTGGGGTTTTTTACATGCCGGTAACCGGCGACATTTACAAAGCTTTGGCCGGGCGCAAGTTGACGGTCAACGACAAGCCCGTCACCCTCGATCCGGAGGCAATCGCCAACAACGAGTCGGTGCTGCTGACCTACTCCCGCTTTCACAGCGAGTTTGGCTCGACCTTTCCCGGCAAAATTAGAAATTTAGGTTGCACCGCAGCACACCTCGGCTATGTTGCCTCGAGCCGAGCCGAGGCAGCCTTATTGAAATATGTTCACATCTGGGATATTGCTGCGGGCCTGATTTTGCTGGAGGCGGCTGGCGGAGAAATCCGCTTTTTAGACGGCGGCAAGTTCCATCTCAATGATTATCTTGATAGCCAGAAAGTGAACAATCCCCTGCTTGCTGCCCCAGCAGGCGAGCACTCAATGATTAGTAAGTATTTGAAGCAGCTGTAGGTGGTAAAGGGTGAACGGTGAACAGTGAAAGGATTATCTCTCAGAATTTGAGAGAATCCATCCCATCCATTTACCCTTCACCGTTTACTTTTTACCTCCTTATTCATGATCCCGGGGACTGATGCGAGCGGTCAACCTCCAGCCTTTACTGTGCTGAACGAAGAAAACCGTTTCCAAGTAATGTCCCTCACTCATCTCCACTGCAACGCAATCATCCAGCAGAAACACCTTTTCTATGCGCCACTTTCCCTGACTGTGTGGTTTGGTGGTCACCAGATCGTCTGGATCCGCTTGAGCCAGATAGGTAAAGAGGGATTGGAGAGCAGGAGAGAGGTTTGCTTCGTCCGGCAGAGGGCTAGGGGCAACTAGTGGCAGCACCTTTGAAACAGCTGTCGGCTCCACAGTTATCTCTTGGAAACGTACTTCTGTGGACTTCTCTTTCGGATCCTGAGTACCACAAGAAGCTATTAGACACAGAAACAGTATAGGCAAAAATTTTCGTATCAGTAAGCAATTGTGAATGAAGTTGATGGAGACTTTTCTCGTGCTTGGTACCATCGATCTTCCAATGTTTCGATCAGTTTTGCGGGCGGGGGGACGAAACGCATGGCGCATAGCGCCAAGCGCATAGCGAAAAAACTCTACCTATCATCAACGCTATGCTCTCTGCGCTATGCGATTAATAGGTGTTATACGTTATTGGTTATTGGTGCCGGAAGAAACATAGTCAGAAG
>CAMYLW010000518.1 GCA_947259475.1 Thermodesulfobacteriota bacterium | reverse complement strand
ATCTAAAATCTACGATCTTCCCCATGCTCCACCTGTCCTGCCTGTCCCGGGCATAGTCCCGGGGAGCTTGTCGAAGGATGCTCCATGCCTTGCGCCCTGTGCCTTGTGCCTTTCGCTTAAGCAGGCACAGCCCTTGCAATCGAAGTGGTGGAGACTTTTGACGCATTTACTGACTGTCACGAGGGTTGTGAGAAGATGAAACGCCGCGTTTCAATAGTCTGGCTTGCTGTCGCCTTTTTTCTTGTACCGCCCTGCCCTGTTTGGGCCTGGTCCGGCAAGGTGGTCGGGGTTAGTGACGGTGACACCATAACTGTTCTTCGCGACAAACAACCTAAAAAAATCCGTCTGTATGGAATCGACTGCCCCGAGAAAAGGCAATCCTTTGGTAAGAAAGCGAAGCAATTTACCTCCGATATGGTCTTTGGAAAACTCGTCGAGGTCGAACCAGTGACAACTGACCGCTATGGCAGAACTGTGGCATTCGTGCAGGTAGAAAATTTTCTCGTAAACGAAGAGCTGATCAAAGAAGGTCTAGGGTGGCTCTACGTACGCTACTGCAAATTGCCGCTCTGCGTCGAATGGCAAGGCCTTCAACTTGCGGCCCAGGCTGACAAGCGAGGCCTATGGGGAGATTCAGGTAACCTTCCTCCATGGGAATTCAGGAGACAAAGGAAGCGGTAATCCACAGATAATCGATTCTTTCCGGTCCCTGCGCCTTGCCCTTTGAGACTTATGCCTCAGGCTTAGAAACTTATAATTTTATGGACGTCCCCCTTTTCCTAGTGACCAAAATAGCCTTGAGCCCTGTGCCCTATGCCTTTTCTTTAACTTATGTTGGTCCGACCACCGACCCGCGACTCATGCACTCTACTGTGCCTTAATGGGACCGACAACCTCGACCAATACAGGGTAATTCTCCAGAGAGCCAGGTAGTTGAGCCTCAATTTCTGGATTCGAACCGTCCAAGCCAACAATAATAGCCGGATTCCCATCTTTGTCACGACCAATACCAACAGAGACCACACTTGGTAGAGTCAGCAACTGGTTCTCGTGCCGTTTTTTGATTTCCTGAATAGAGGGCGACATGGTTTCGCCTTTACAAAAAGAGACAATTGGGAGCAACAGACATAAAAGCAAAAGCCAGTATTTCATACTGTGACCCCAAGAGTCGAGAAAACGTTTTCAATACGATTAATGATCGTGCTCTGGTCACTGCCTGCAAACAACAGTCCCACTAGCTGGTTGTTTACGTCCAAGACGGCAGAGCCGCTGTCACCACCCTGACTCATGGGTCCGGCCATCAGTTGATCGGTGAATCGGGCTATTTGATTCTGTCCGTACTGCACATTGGCGGAGACATCAACTTGCAAAATCTCCCCTGTTGTAAAACCAGTGGTACGTCCGCTCTTTTTGACTGCCATACCCAGTTCACCTTCAGTTCACCTTGAGTCGTTCCACCGATGGTGCCGATTTCCAGGATCTCATTACTAACGTCCTCCACCCTGATCGGACGTGCAATCGCTGCATCCACCAGATTATCGATCACTTGCTCTCTTATTACCTGCAAGCGGGCATCACTGCCAAGGATGTTGGAAATGGTATTGAGCAGGTCGGCCACGGTGCGGGCAGTAGGACAGTCACTGGGCGCTCCAATGAAAGTGATCGGAACAAATTGCGTCAGATCGGCGATATGGTCATTGGGAAACCGGCCCCCGTCATATGGTCCCGGCTGCAGTATGGGGTCCCCCACCTGAGCGTCGTTGCTGTTTGCCAGAACGTGATTGTTGGATAGGATAACCATCTCGCCGTTCTTCTTTACGAGACAGCCTAGGGTTCCAGCGGTGATTTCGTGGTGACCGATGCTGACTCCACCAGGGGCAGGACGAAAGCGTTCAGTGGGTGACTGCAGTGCCCTGAGGCGTCCACTCTCAAATACATCGGTCGGGATATTATCGAGCGTTTCGGGCACCATGTCCCGGCTGGACAGCTCGGACGCAGGTATTTTTTTTGTGACCGAACAAACAATGCTAAGAGTTGACGTCTTTTCCCCTCCTGTGAATTTGTATCCGGCTCCTACAGCTACTACATTTGCACGGGTAAGCATCTCATCGCGAGTTTTTCGTAAAAGATTCCTTGCGGCGGTAAGATCCTGCTCCATGGTTGTCTCCTTTCCCCGGCCTATGTTTTCTGTGTTGCTTTGTTGCTGGTCTGGCCGAGCTATTATCACTTCACTTGTAATACTATTTTTCTAATTGAATCTCAATATATGAGCTTGGTCCGACCTCACGGTGAGTTTACCCTGAGCTTGCCTGCCCTGAGTTTATCGAAGGGGTCGAAGGGCCCGTCTCGCTGGCTCACGCAGTGAGCTCCCTTGCGCCCTGCTTGTCCCGCCATAGTCATGCCTTGGCGTGACGACGGCGGATGCCTTATGCCTTTTCTCTTATTTAGCTTGGCCCGACCCCAATTCACTCTTCCTCTTATCAGACAGTTTATTCCCCACCACATCTGAGCGTTTTACCGTGCAGGAATTAGAATGATTGCTATGCGCCTATTTTGGCTACGTTCTTCCTCTGTGTCGTTTGACGCCACAGGCCGGTAATAACTGTAACCGCTGGCTGAAAGTCTTTCCGGTTCCAGGCCACCGTTGTCCTGCAAGAAACGAACTACTGCTGTAGCCCTTGCTGTTGACAATTCCCAGTTGGTAGGAAATCTACCCTTCAATACCACCCCTATGGGGACATTATCCGTATGTCCTTCCACCAAAATATTCTGACTCTCACTGTCATTCAAAGAACCAGCTATTGCCAAAAGTACCTCTTTACCTCTTTGGTTAATCTCCACACTTCCTGTATTAAAGAGGATCTTGTCTACGAATGTCACCTTCAGTTTGCCCTCTATTTCCTCTATTTTGATTTCGTGTGCCTCTATTTGTTCTTTCATACTGCTTTCTATTTTTTGCTTGGTCTCATCGAGTTCATTGATGACTGTTTTCTGTTCCTCAATGACAGATTCTCTCTCTTCTAGTTCTAACCTCAACTCTTCTATATCGCGAGAAAGCTGTAGGTTTTTATCTTCCAGATCATTGTATTTTGCTTCGAGATTCTCGAAGTTTTTGTTTGCCTCTATATATTTTGTTTTAGAGACACAAGCTGGAAGTAGAAAAAAGAACAAACACAAAACAAATAATGATCGCTTTAGAACCATAATCTTTCCTCCTTCAATAGTTCTTTGGTGGTCAATGGGTATTAGTAAAATATCTCAATATGGTCATCTATCTATCTGCAATTTAATCCACTCAGCAGGCTTCGCTTGCGAATCTTCTTCAAATCGGACTTTAGCCATGATATCCCTCTTACAATCTACAAACGTGCCATACAAATTCTTTAGCTTAACTTTGCTTCTATCCAAGAATATAACAGTGCGCTGTGAAAAATGAATAATTCTTCTGGTTACCTAGATTCCTACATTATTCGGATTTGGCTCAAAAGTTATTTTTTGCCCACCTATTGAGGCTTGAAGCATTAGACCGCCATTCGTCATTGTGAAAAT
>CAMYLW010000517.1:1592-3715 GCA_947259475.1 Thermodesulfobacteriota bacterium | reverse complement strand
CGAGGAAAAACGCGTCAGAGTGCGCCATATGTGGGCGCGCGCAGGCTGGGACAGGATGAACAGTACTTGACCGTACGTGAGATTCTGTTCCGAGCACGCGCGCAGATGGCGTTCTATCACGCGAGCGCAGCGATTTTTTCCGGTTTGGGCATGCAACGTTAGGGTTAAGCCCAACAGGAGTGATTCCCCTTTTTTATGGGGTTTTCCAGGTGATCTGGCCGTCCTTGCCGAGCAAGACCAGGGAAGAGACCGATCTGTTTTCGATGGTGCCAGTTCTCTTGAGTTTCATAGAGTCCATGGTTCCAAGTATCGCACGTTCATTTTCGGCTTGATCATAGAGCGCCAGATAAGGGTCGCCGTCATCGTCTAGGGACAGGGAAATCCGCTCTTTGCCGGCTTGATCTCGCAAGGTCACATACGGTTGCCTTTCTGCTCCTAAGCCGACGGTGGCGCGATGATTGCCTTTGTTGTCGGCAAAGGTCAGAATCGGACCCTCATCCGGTGATGTTAGACTAAAGACGGCACGAAACTGGCCATTCTTGCCAAACAGCACTATTCCTGGCCCACCTGCATACATTCCCCAGGTGGATAGGATTTTGTCCTCTTTGTCCACCAAACGGAACTCTTCTGCTATAATGACATTTTGGGCCCCAAACTTTTTTTCAGCCAAAACGGGTGTACCCAAGAAAAACTGGCCTGTAAGCATGCCACCCACCAAACCAGCAAACAACGATAGCATAAGCAGTAGGCTAAATTGTTTCTTATTCATTGCCCTCTCCTAGATATTCCAGGTCCACGGTGATTTCATCTAAGTCCGGCGCTCCATCGAGGGTCTGATCCAGGAATGCTGCGGGATAGTATCTCGCGATTGCTTCAAGGATGTCTTCTCGAGAAGCCACAACCACTTCGATGCTCATGCCTGTCACCATGCGCAGAACCTGGATGGCAGAAGAGTCAAGGGGATCCGCCATTGCCACCAGCAGCTTGCCCCCTGCTAGCTCCACCGGCACGATTGTATGAGTTGTTGCCACCTCCCCCGTTACCAATGAGGTGACCTGTTGTGGTATTTCCCTTTCTTTCAGGCTAATGAATGGGAATTTCAATTGCCTGGCCAGGGCTTTGGCTCTATTGTCGTCATCCAAAAGCCCCAGGTCTATCAACATCTGGTCGATTGTCGGGCTCTTTTTCTCCTCGCTTAATACCCCTAGCAAGGTCACTTCATCGACGATCCCCGCCTCCACTAAACATTTGCCAAGTCTCTGAGCAGATTGAGAAGTTGTTGAGCTTTCAGCATCTTTCCCCTGGGAAGTTTCATCTTCTTGAAAAAACCTGAGTGTTACGCTGCCGACTTTTAGTCTGGCGCCGCTTGCAAGTACTGCTTTTTCGACCTTTTGCCCATTGACAAAGGTACCGTTGCGGCTGCCCAGGTCTTTGACCACAGCCTGACCTCTCACCCTGCCAACCACGGCGTGGCGTTTTGAGACGGTGCGGTCTGGCAACGGTATGTCATTGGTCGATTGCCTGCCGATGATCATCTTGGCATAGAAAGGGAAGACTCTCTTTGTCGTGAGCTTGGTTTCAAGGATAAGGCAAGACTTGATCATAAGCTGTCCACCTATAAGTTCGTGCAAAATACCAGATAGATTGCCAAAGCAAAATAGTTTCAAAAACCAGAATAATCAATGACGATTTGATTGAAACCTTCCGGACAGTATACCTCTTGCACTGTCTTTTCTGGACCAATGTCAACATACTCACTCTGCACTACGGTGGAGTCCTCTTGGAAGTTGACGGAGAGAGTGTGAGATGAATCCGAGGGGGCAATTGGCGCCGCTGTGATGGAAAAAGTCTCTCCATCGTTGGAGAAGTCCAGATGGTAGATCCTGATATTTCTCAGTGTCTGGCTGGTAATCACAATGGTAACACGGTTTCCGCTGGGGGAACGTATATTGAAGCTTTTGTCCGCTAAGGTCTTCGAGATCAGGCCAAAATTCGCCAAAGCTATTGCCAAGACCAGAATGCTCGCAGTTTTCTTCATGTTTCATCCCCGGGCCATTCAACCACAAAATCGATCTTGGGACGCACGTTTTCTTGCACAGTTTACCCTAACGATCACGTCATTG
>CAMYLW010000517.1:0-1551 GCA_947259475.1 Thermodesulfobacteriota bacterium | reverse complement strand
AGCCCTTCGACAGGCTCAGGACGCTTCGCGCGGTAAAAGGTAATCTGTGAATAACTGACGTTCTTGACTAATTTTCTGATTCTCTAATAAACCTATCCTGTCCTCTACCTCTTACAACAAATGACAGCGAAGCGTAGTGACCTAATGACGGCGCAGCCACATGACGCGTAACGCTGCTGCCCGCTGCCTGCTGCATTTCCCTATTCTTTTCCAAATCCGCAATCCGCAATCCAAAATCTACAATACATCTGGCACACTACTTGCTCCCTTAAAAGTGGGGAAAGTTCCTCAAATGAAGAGCCATAGGTGGCGCGGAAAGGAATGTGGCAATGGTGTCAAAGAGACAATTGATTGTCCTGGGTTGTGCTGTTCTGATCCTTGGTATGATCCGGGTATCCAGTGCAGCATACTTTGTATTCAATAAGAAAGGAAACATACGCTCAGGACCTGGGACCAAGTACAGAGTCATTGGTCAACTCGCAAAGGAAACAATTGCGGAAATACCCGACACTTTTACTGACTACGAGGCGAAATGGATAGCCATTGAGGCGAAAACTAGATCTGATACGCAGACGAAAAGGAAAAAGGTGGTTTACACAAAATGGGTGCACCGAAGCCTTGGTGTCGTAATCAAGGGCGATATCAATGAGGTTGACACATATTTCGCCATCAAAGAATCCGGCTGGTCGAAAGAGATGCAAGATCTAGTTCTGGCAGGGAAAGTAGAAGTAGGAATGACCACCCATATGGTCTTCTATGCCCTGGGAAGACCGGATGAAATCACTGAATCTGGCACCGCGAAGCAGCAATGGGCTTACAAAAAACCTGGCACTCAACCACTCCACCTTTCCTTTGAAGATGGGGTTTTGACGAACGTGAGCAATTAGAGGGCTATTCTGTTTCGTATGTTTTGTCAGCAGTCCGCTGAGCAATTCTTTTCCCGAGATTACCGTTACCCCCAATGATTTTCTTGATTACCAGCTCTCTTTTAAACCGTTCAACTATTTTCCTGAGTGCATCGGCACTTTCAATGAGGCGCTGGCGAGTTGAGGTCATGGCAAGAAACTTTTGTTTCTCACCGGGGGTGAATTCATCATTATAGGCAAGCAAGAATGAGATAATCTTGGGGTCTAGTTCCGAGACCGAATCGTAATCTATTGTCTTTCCCGTCAAGATGTCCAATTCCCGCAGCAGTTTGATTCCATCATCTACCAAGGCAGCCAATTCTTCGCTCTTCTCTTCCACGGCATCATCAAAGTAAGCGACTCTGGCCTGTAAATATGCTTTTTCATCCAGAATATCCTCTATGAGAAAACGCTTCGCACCTCTCGTCAGTATGTCCATACGGCCATCGTCATAACGTCTTAGGACTTCAACGATCTTAGCTGTGCAACCTTTTTTCCTGATTTCTTCTTGGTCAGAATATACAATGCCAAATTCCCTACCCTGCTCCAAGCACTCGCCGATCATTATCTTATAGCGTTCTTCAAAAATGTGCAGAGGCAAAACCATTGCCGGCAACAATACCACCCCGAGAGGAAACAGGGGAAT
>CAMYLW010000516.1 GCA_947259475.1 Thermodesulfobacteriota bacterium | reverse complement strand
TTTCCCTTGAGATGTCAATTGCTAGGTGGAGAGGTGGGATTGCAGATTTGAGATTTGAGCTAAGAGATGTGGGATCAGATGTTTTATCCAGAATCGAGCATCCAGTATCAATAAGCCGGTCCGAGTAGGTGCAGATTCCCAATATGGACTCGTTTCAGGCCGGCGCCTTCAGCAACCTCCTTGCAGCGAAGGGCATGCGTGCGGGAGGTAGTAGGAAGATCTTGCAGGTGGAAGTGAGGATAGAATGCCAGCAGACTGTAAGGAATCTCCGGGTTCAACTCAGCAAGGTAGCCTGCTATTCCGGCGACTTCCTTCTCATCCACATAGCCGGGAACCAGCAGGGTGCTGGCAATGAGCATTGGCGGCTCTGGCCGCTGCGAAACCAGTTCGCTCAGGACTTTGAAGTTCTCCAGGGTCTTTTTGTTGGTGACCCCGCACAAGGCATAGTGAACACTTTCATTCCAGGCCTTGAGATCGAACTTGATGCATCCTCCCGACTCCAGTGACAGACTGCCCATCATGCTGAGAAAGGGCTCCTGCACACCGCCGTTGGTCTCCCAACACACCCTGAGGATTCGCCCGGAGGCGTTTTGCAGGGCGAGCTTGGAGGTCTTTAAGGCGTGGAGGATTTGCGGTGTGGGGTCTCCGCCAAAATAACAAATACAGGTTGTCTTATCTTGCACTGCCCCGGCCAACTGTCTGGCGGAGATACGCTGAGTTGAGCGAGTTCGATCTTTGAACTGGTAATTCTGACAATACAGGCAGTTGAAGGAACAGGCATGGTAAAAGACGGCCAGGTTGTTATGGCCATGCTCGGGGCCGTTAGAGGCAGCATATTTGGGGTAGCCACAGCCTGTGCCGCCGGGACAAATAAAATCTCCCACGCAGTTGGTGGGAAGCGGGTCGTAGTAGTAGGAAAGATTGCCCTCGTGCGGGCGGCCGCCTTTTATGGTGCCGCTTTCCACGCGACGAAGTCCGCAGAAGCCCACACCGCCTTCTGGGATTCTGCATTGGTGCAGACAAAGCTGGCAGGTGATGCCGGTCTCTGCCCGGGGAGGTTCTTCAGGAAGACCATACGGTTTACGGGTGCGGTGGTGAACCTTTTTGATTTCCGGCCACACTTCCTCAAAATGGGCCCGGATACAATCTGCGCAGAAGCCTATTACAGTGGAAATCGTTGGACCGCTTTTGCCGCAATGACGGCAAGAGCCCATGCGAATGTGGTCGTATTCAAAGAATCCTTTTCCACTGCCGTTCATGCTCCATGCCTCTGTCTAATGCTTGGCTTGTACCCCAATCTTATAGCTGCAGCTTTTCGAAGAAAAGCTGCAAAGCAGCATCTCTAGTTTTTTCAGTTATGGAAACCAGTGAAACATCATCTCTTTTTTTGATGGATTGTATGAAGTGGTCACCCTTTATGGCAACTGAACCAATGACCAGGTTAGCTGAAGCTAGTACCTTGAGGAGAGTCTCTTTGAAGAGTCTAGAGAAACATTCCATTTTTCCAATCTCATCAACCACCACGATCTGATCCGGCGTAGAAGGAAGCATGGAAGGTACTGCAATCTGGTCTAGATCCTCGAGATTCACTCTGTATTTCCCCACCCTGAATGTGCTCCTAATGCTCTGGTGGGCTAACACCCCGGTCTTTCCTTCAAGTGTGGTTATGGAAAAACCCACCCGTCGGCCCTTCTCCCTGAGTTCTTGGGTAAAGAATCCGGTTACCGGTCTGCTGATCCCCTGGACCACCTTTTCTATCAAAGTTGATTTGCCCGAGCGAGGTGGCCCGGTAACGAGAATATTATTAGCTGACACCTAAACTCTCCTGGTTGTGGCCGTAGCTCGCTGCTGAAAAAGTTTCCTTTGAATGTCATTCTGAGCCCTTCGGCAAGACCTGTCGACGAGGAGTTCGACTTAGGCTCACTCGAAGTCCTCAGGTCGAGTCCCTCAGGACATGCTCCGCGAAGAATCTCGCCGCCAGTAGCATCAACACCTGAAGAGATTCTTCGTCGCCTACCGCTCCTCAGAATGACTCACTTGGGAGCTTTTTCAGCACCTTCTAAAAATATTAGGCAAAAAAATAAGATGAAAGTCAATCTGAGAATGATTAGAGTAAATAACGAGG
>CAMYLW010000515.1 GCA_947259475.1 Thermodesulfobacteriota bacterium | reverse complement strand
GCCCTGCTAACCATTCGCTGCAGTCGGACCCGTTCGACGCGCTCCGCTTGCTCAGGGCCGCTGACCTCGGCCGTTAGGTGCACAGGGAATGGAGATGCAAGAGGATATCATTCGGCGGTTCCACGCAGCACTTCCCCAAGTTCCCGTCTTGATCGGTGGATATACATGGTCTAGTAATCTACAAAAAATAAGGATTCATTACGCAGTCAGTCGAAGAGATTTGTTTGCCTCAATGGCCTTTCTTACAGCTACTTTCAATTCTGTGAGATCAAACGACTTGATCACATAATAATCAGCGACCATGGCTTTCGGGTCGTATTTGTAAGTATCATAGGCAGTGCACAAAATAACTGGCAAGTCATGGTGATAATTTCGGATATCTTGCAGCAATTCCAGACCGTCATAGTCTAGTAGCCTGATATCCAAAAGCACCACCTCGGGCTGCAGAAGATCAATTCTCCTCAAAAGGTCATGCCCTGAGGCTGCAGTGACTACTTCATGACCTTCCTCGATGAGTTCTTCGCTATACAGCTGACGAATGTACTCCTCATCGTCTACCAAAAGAATCTTTGCCATGATGATCTCTTTCCTGTGAAAAAAAGATATGGTCTTTCAGCTCAGACAGTTCTGCCGAAACAGGCACTTTGTCTGATCGCAGTAGTCGATCGCTGTGCCAAAGCAGTCGAAATTGCCCTCAGCTCTCTGGATTGACTTAATCAGCTCAGATTTCCGCACGTTACTCGTTTTGATTCCTAATTCTTTTGCCATGGCTCGCAATTGTTTAACCTTTATCACTTTATCCTTCCTTTCTGTTCATTTCAGGTTAAGGCTCAGGCAGCGAGCTGTCCTCGAATGTTAACCTGTCTTTCTATTTCTGACTGGCAGCGTACGCACAACAGAGTGAAGGGCATTAAGAGTAGCCGCTTTTCGTTAATGGGCTCTCCACACTCTGCGCAGATGCCATAATCACCATTCTCAATGGCATTGAGAGCCTCTTTGATCATATAGAGTCTTTGCCTCAGCCGTGCACCTATCATGTAGACATACTCGGCTTCCATAACACTTGCGGCAAAGTCACACAGATCGCCCAGATAATCTCTGCTAGAGTTTGATTGACGATTGGCTTTCACTTCGTTAACCAGGTCACGATGCATCTCCAGGAGCATTTCACGGCATTTTTGTTTGGTTTCTTCTGAAAGGGTCATTTCTTTCTCCTTTTCACCAAAGCTGATTGGCTAGCATTTTGCTGTGTGTCACAAGAGTGCGAAGTCTTTTATCTCAGGAACCTTTATTGGTTGCCGTCATCTTCCATCATACTGATTGGCCTAAGGCCCTTAAAAGAAGACCTGGATCTGTTGCCGGCGACTATCAACGCGTCTCGTTTCTTTCGGATGCTGTACATGAACTCCCACTGTCTTCTGAGGTCTCCGTTTTTGTGCCTCATTTTCTCCTCATATTGCGATAGACCACCTTTTCTTTCTTTTTCCCAGCAATCCCGACGCCGGTTTGGTTCGTCAAATCTGAGAGCAATGATACGCTCTTGCTGAGGAACAGTTAAGGTAAAGGGGTTATCGCATTGAATACAGATTATGGTTTTCTCTTTCATATTGTCCCCCAACGACTGGGATGGATTCCACGTCCTCTTTTCCCACCCTTTCCCGCCGGCACAAAGACAGAACGTCCGGCTCACCATTCAAGCTCAGTGGATATATCCCCATTGATGTCTGGGTTGCCGCATTTGGTGCCGATCATTGTATTCTCTTCCATTCTTGACTCCGGGACATAGTGTAGATCTACAGATCGATCTTCATCTTCACCGCCGTGCGGCTAAGTGAGGGGGAAACTCTCCCCCACCCCCCAGAGTTAAATCTCCAGCTCATCCATTTGTCTGCCCACAACGGGGTACTACCGAGGCATGGCAATAGACGTGCCATTTTGTTAAGTTATTGTAATTTATAGACTTCATAGGCTACATGGGACAAGTTATCGGAACTCGAGCTTCCGATCAATACATGGAAGAGAGTTATGCTGGTGTGAAGTAATATTGGGTGCAACTTCTAATATTATGAAATCATAAAAGAATTTGATAATGAGAACTGGCAAGACCTGTTCTGGCTCAGTAGGAACC
>CAMYLW010000514.1 GCA_947259475.1 Thermodesulfobacteriota bacterium | reverse complement strand
TAGACCACAACAAAGTCAGGTTTCTCTTCCAGCAGCACTTCTTCTATGCGCACGAGCATTTGTCCCGTCTGCCAGCCGTGGCTACCTGAACCCACCCCCAGATTCAGATCCGGTTCTGATATATCCAGTTCATCGAAGAAAATCTGAGACATGCCATGGTCATAGTTCTGACCGGTGTGCACCAGAACCTCAGTGATCCGAGACTCCTTTTCTTTCTCATTGTGGTCTCGGATCGCCTTACTGACCGGCGCTGCCTTGATGAATTGGGGACGGGCACCAACAATAGTGACAATCTTCATAGTTAAATCTGAATAATGTTTGAGGAAGTAAGTATTGTGTGTGACAGAAGGCAGATCACATTATTTGATGATCTTAAAATATAAACTTTTATGATTTGAACGGATTATTACTGAAGGGGTTTTATGGAGTTTTTGTGTTTTCCATATTTTTTTTCGCACGATGGGCAAGTCAGATCATCTTCGAGCCTAACACCACACTCACACATCCATCCCTTTTGTTTGCCGGGGTTGCCAACCACTAAAGCGTAATCAGGCACATCTTTCAACACCACGGCCCCGGCTCCGATAAAGGCGTACCTACCAATAGTGATACCGCAGATTATGGTGGCATTTGCACCGATGCTAACTCCCTTCTTGACCAGGGTGGGACGAATTTCTTCCATACGCCGGATACCGCTGCGCGGGTTGTAAACATTGGTAAAGACCATGGATGGACCACAAAACACCTCATTCTCCAGGGTTACACCCTTGTAGATTGAGACATTGTTTTGAACTTTGCAGCCGTTGCCTATGGCCACATCCGGGCCAATAACCACGTTCTGGCCGATGTTGCAGTTTTCTCCGATCCGAGAACCTGAAAGAACATGGGAGAAATGCCAAATCTTTGTCCCAGCACCAATCTCGACTTCCTCATCAATATAAGAGGATTCGTGGACAAAGTAGTCTTGAGAATCAGGTGAGGGGATATGGGTCATAGGTGATAGGGAATTCACAACTGGGGCCTTGGAATCGAGTAGTATTTTGCAGCCATCCTGGTTGAGGGACTCCTGTGAGGCTTCGAGCACCTGTAGCACTCGCAACCCTTCCCGGCCGTCGGTCTTTGGAGTCACTTTCTCTGTGACGCATTCTAAAAAGTGCTGGCATTCAGCCTTGAGGGGCTCGTCCATTTCAACCTGGACAAGCTCAGCCTCTGCTTTGGCAGCAACAGGAACACGCTGGAGCCATTCGATCTTATGGGGATAAAGAAGAAGTTTCTCCTGGCTAATATCATCAAAAACCGCCATCTTCTTCTCACCCACAACAACCAACTTTTGCTCTTTGAAGGGATGGAGCCAGGAGACAAAAATGTGGGCCTTAACCCCACTGGGGAAGTCCAGAGTGGTAAGGGTGGTATCTGGTATTTGATGTTGTAGGTAGCTGCCGCCGGTGGCACAGACCGTTTCCGGCATTTCCCCCAGCAGCATGAGAATCACAGAGATGTCATGCGGGGCAAAACTCCAGAGGATATTTTCCTCGGCCCGTATTTTGCCGATGTTGAGCCGGTTAGAGTAAAGGTATTGGATCTTGCCCAATTCTCCTTTGCCTACCAGCTCTTTCAGCTTTATCACCGCCTGGTGATAGTGCAGGATGTGGCCGACCATTAAGGTGAGACGGTTCTGTTCCGCAAGCTGAACCAGCTCTTCGCCCTCATCTACAGTCAAAGAAAGTGGTTTTTCCACGAAAACATGCTTTCCCGCCAACAAAGCCTTTTTTGTCAACTCGTAGTGGCTCTCTGCAGGGGTCGCTATGGCAATGGCTTCCGCAGAAGGGCCAGAACCATCGAGTAAGTCATCAAATCGCTGGACCGTAGGAACTCCATCATACATTTTCTGCAAGCTGTGGAGCACGCTTGGGTCATTATCACAGATGGCCGCCAAAGCACCCAGAGCATTGAAGTTTCGTACCAGGTTCTTACCCCAGTAACCTGAACCAACAACGACTACTTTGATCATATCAACGTCCGTTCATCGAGTGGTTTGCTGTGTAGGTTTGCCTAAACAAGCATCATTCGCTTGGGCTTTCCTTATCCCAAACGACTTGCCTTGTAGAGCACAGGGAATTTCACGGTGAGAAGA
>CAMYLW010000513.1 GCA_947259475.1 Thermodesulfobacteriota bacterium | reverse complement strand
TCATCGGCGATGTCGGCAGTGCCGTTGATCAAAGCCGCTATGCCTGCACCAGATCCTCCTCCGGAGACTTCCACCGAGACCGAAGGTTTTATTTTGGCATATTGCTCTGCCCAGGCCTGGGCCAGGACAACCATTGTATCGGAACCAGAATTCTGAATGGTAACCTTGGAAGGCGAAGAGACGGTGGCTTCTTGCTCTCCTTTTTTGCAGCCGGCTACAGAGCTGCATAATAAGATCGCAGAGCAGATGAGAATGGATGCTGCACATTTACTCCTTGTTTTGTAGAACATCAAGATTACTCCTCATCGGCGAATTTTTAACCATACCGCCCCTCGATGTAGTCTGCACTCCGAGAGTCTTTCGGCGTAAGAAACAGATCTGCGGTGCGGCTGTGCTCGATAATCTCGCCCAGGAGCATGAAAATACATTCATCGCTTATGCGGCGAGCTTGCGCCATGTTATGGGTTACCACAACAAGGGTATAACGCCCGGCCAGACTTAGCAGCAAGTCCTCGACTCCGCGAGTTGATTCGGAGTCCAGGGCCGAGCAGGGCTCATCCATAAGGATTACTTCAGGCTTTAAGGGCAGCAACCGGGCTATGCACAATTTCTGCTGCTGTTCGAGTTGCAGGCTGGTGGCTCTGGTCTTTAATTTGTCCTTCAAGTCTTTCCAGAGAGAAACCTCCCTCAAAGATGTTTCCACAATTTCATCTGCTTCAGACTTCTTGAATGAGGCTTGGGTGGAGTGGACTCGTAAACCAAACAAAATGTTTTCGTAGACAGAAATCGGCAACGGATTGGGACGTTGGAAAACCATGCCAACCGATTTTCTCAGTTCCTGCAAGGAAACATCTGGATCGTATATGTTTTTGCCAAGTATTTTGATTAGACCCGTGGTGGTGACATTACCATAGCGTTCGTTCACCCGATTGAAGCAACGGAGCAGCGTGGTTTTACCGCATCCAGACGGGCCAATGAGCCCAGTAATCAGCCCCTTCACAATCTTAGTGGAGACATTTATCAGCGCCTGGAAGTTGCCATACCACAAGTTCACCTTGTCGGTTTCGATACAGTAGTTGTTTTCTTTCTCAGCCAAAGATTCCACTCACGTAGTCGTAGGTCATTTTGTTTGCAGGTGAGCCCGAAAAAATAACTTCGTTGGAGCCAATTTCTATCAGCTCTCCGTTTAATAGGAAGGCGGTTCGATCTGCCAAGCGCCTGGCCTGTTGCACAAGATTGGTGACGAGGATGATGGTCATCTGCGAGCGCAATTCTTTTAGCACGTCTTCAATCCTCATGGTTGTAACTGGATCCACTGCAATGGAAAACTCATCGAGACAAAGGATTTCAGGTTGATGGGAAAGGGCCCTGGCAATGGTTAACCGTTGTTGCTGGCCCCCGGAAAGCCTGGTTCCCAAGCTGTCCAAACGATCTTTAACTTCATCCCAGAGAGCCGCTTGTTTCAGGCAACGTTCCACCAGTTCATCCAATTTCTCCCGATGGTGAATGCCGGCCGCCCTCGGAGCGAAGGCGACATTGTCGTAAATGGACAAAGGTAAACCAACTGGCAGAGGGAAAACCATGCCAATCCTCCGCCGCAGTTCATTAACGTTCTTCATCTCCCTCACGTTTTCGCCATCGATTCTTACCGTCCCTCCAACCCGGACATCAGGAAAGAATTCTATGGTGCGATTTATTACCTTTAATAGAGTAGTTTTTCCTGATTGTGCAGGACCGATGATGGCTAGGATTTCATTTTCATAGATATCGAAAGAAATTCCTTTCAGTGCCTCTTTCTGGTCATATCTCACTTCAAGATTCGAGATCTCGATTTTTATCTTCCCATTACCCATCAGGTCTACCACTTCTTTCGCGAACGTAGATACACGCGTAGCGCTATTGCCAGCATGTTAACCAGCAGCACGGTGCCAAGAAGAACAACGGCAGTCGCGTATGGTATGGCATCAGGTACATTTGGGACTTGGGTGGAAATGGTGAACAGATGCATGGAAAGGGCCATACACTGGTCAAATAGACCGTAGGCAAAAGGATTGCCTTCAGAAATTGCCTTATAAAATACAGCGCCGGTGAACATAATTGGTGCGGTCTCTCCAGCCGCTCGCGATACCTGGAGGATA
>CAMYLW010000512.1 GCA_947259475.1 Thermodesulfobacteriota bacterium | reverse complement strand
GCCGGGGATTACCCCATCCTTTTCGTTGTAGTCCAGGTACGGGAAAAAAAAGTCAGTGGAAAAACTGTCACGGTACTCTTTTTCTTCATATGTTTGAGCCCAGGATGGAGACACCGGAAAAAGCGGCAACAGGGCCACCACTACCAGAAGCAGCAAACTTCTTGACCCCAGTGGCTTCGGCCTTGGAGTTTTGCCGGGTCCTCTCCAGCAACCGTCAGGGCCTGTCAGCATTTTCGACTCCCGGTTCCAGACTCGACATGGACCCTTCAAAGATTGTGTACTGTCCGTGGCGAAAGTAAGTGAAGAGCAACCTTTTCCCATCTGGGCTGACCTGGGGGGAGAAGATTCCGCCAATAACCTGAGACAGACGATGGCTGGAACCGCTCTGCAAATCCAGCAGGTGCAGATTGAAAATGGAGCTCTGGTCAGAAACGTAGAGGATCGTTTTGCCCTCAGGCAAGAATATGGGCCAGATTTCATCATAAACCGTGTTGGTAAGACGGGTTTCTTCACCGCTGCTAAGATTTTTGAGTACCAGATCAAACTGTTTTTGGTACTCCCTGGAGTAGACCAAAAATTTCCCGTCTGCTGACCAGTGTGGATAGGCTTCGTCGTTGATAGTTTGGGTCAAGGGGGTTAGCTTGCCATCGTTCAGATTGATTTTATAGATGTCAGCATAACCATTGACGCTCGCCACAAATCCAACCTCCGCATCTCCTGGGAGAAAGGATGGGAAACTGTTGACTCGAAGTTCCTGCTTGATTCGCTCTGACTTGTTGCGTTTTAAATCGTAAATGTAAAGATCACTGCGATTCTCTTTATCACTCACAAAAACCAAACGAGTACCATTCTGAGACCAGCTCAGAGGAGAAACCTCCACAAACCGCTTCATCACTCTGGACAGACGGCCTGTGGACCTTTCCATGACATAAAGCGAGAAGTCAAATGCCTCGTTCTCCCAATCGGAGAGGAAGGCAATGCGGCTGCCATCGGGACTGTAGGTGGGAAAGAAATTCCACCCCTTGTTGGCAGTAAGCAACTGTGTTTGGGCCATTGGATCTTGCCACCCCGACCCGCCCACCCGGAGCCGTTGGTCGGCATACTCTCGCCAGCTCCGTTCCAGGGTCCAGATGCCCTTACCGGTAACCTCCTGGAGAGCGTTACGGACATTCAGCCTATTCTTGATCAATCTGAGGAGGCGAGCAATAGACTCTTGGCCGTAGGTATCCACCAGGAATTGAATAAAAAGACCACTCTGATCGTAAGCCAACCGGATCTGATGCGGGGGGAGGTGGCTGAAGCCACGCAGTTGATTCAGGGGAATGAGGTCATGGTCCATGACGGCGTCACGGACATACATGGCCGGCATGGAGTCCCAGAACCGTGATTCGTATTGGGCAACCCCTTCCATGAACCAGAGAGGTGATAACACGCCGGTTAGAATGATTTGCAGGGAGCGGTAGCGACTTTCCAGCAGATAGTTGAGCTGGACGGCGTGGGTGATTTCGTGCAGGGCCAGACGCTCTAAACGTTTATCATTGCTGAGAACCGGAAAAACAACTCTTTCTTTGAAAAATTCAGTGAAACCACCACTTCCCCGCACCAGCCCGGTGACAACGTTGGTGGTCTCATACTCGTTCTGAGAGGGGTATAGGAATACGGGAACATCTCGATCCAAGTGAAGTTCCAGATCCTTGCAGATGGACTCCAGGTGAGTATCGTAGATCTGAGCTACGTCAAGAGCGCGCTGCCGCACTGTGTCCGGATAGATGATACGAAAGCGATTGCCGCTGATCTCCTTCCAATCATAGTGGGTGTCGTTTACCTTATTCTTACCGAATTCATACTCGGCGCCTGTGACAGTCATTTTATCCCGAGTGCAGGAAGGGACTATCAGCAGACAAAGGATGAGCGCCAGGCTTATTAATTTTCCTAATCCGTGTATTTTCATGCCCATTGGTATTCGCCTAGCTATTGGTGTTCACCAGGGTATTGGTTCAAGAAAACGATGTTCATGCAAACCCTAATTTGCGGTGGTTCTCTACCCGGCAACAGTACAGAAAATCGGTTGCAAGAACCTGTCACTGCCCGTTTTTTAGACTCTTGACAGCATTCTCCAGAGCAGCCGCTGTTTCCGTGTATT
>CAMYLW010000511.1 GCA_947259475.1 Thermodesulfobacteriota bacterium | reverse complement strand
AACGATTTGACCAATCGACTAATTGACGTTATGCGCCATGCTCTTTGCACTACGCGCATTTATGCTGATTCGTAGAGCACAAACTTCCCGACTGCGGCTGGGGATTCGGCAACTTTGCTAAAATGTCGAGGGGGAAAATGTGGTCCGTTGACAAGCAGATGTCCTTGCCAAGAATAATGTAGTCTGTCTTCCAAGGCGTAGAAGGGTTTGTCTGGATAAAGGTAAAGTATGTCATAGGGAGAGAGATCAGCAAGTAGGTAATTTTGCTGGAGAAATATAACATTGTGTACGCCGAGCTGGTCTCGAATTTCCAACGACTTCTTATACAACACTTCATCGGTCTCGTAGCCGGTGACTTTTGAGAATAAAGAGCCAATCAGTGCCACTCTACCGTCTCCGCTACCCAAGTCCGCCAGGTGGGTATATCGATTTAACTGGAAATGACAAAAAGCTCGATATACTTCATTGGCGTCGGATGTTGCCCACATTCCTGATTCTGTGCTCCGGTACGGGAGTGCACCATCGGAATTGAGTAGCATCTTCGCGGTCTCACGACAGCAATTCATGAAATATCCGGGCTAGGCCTGGTTGAATGATTGTATAAACGTGGGGGGGATTTTCCACATATTCTATGGCGTGGTCTCCTTTAGCACCTGCACCGAGGCCAAAGGAGGCTTAAGAGAATAGTTGCTGGATAGCTGTGGAGCCTAAGGGCCAGCTTTTCTGCTGTTGATGAACAATGGGAGCGTGAAGGTTCCTTTCGGACACTATCGATATCGAAACAAAGGTCACAGGGCGTTCACGAACAAGAATTGCCGGTACTATTCGCTGTCAACGCGCTCCTTCATCTCTTTTCCAACTTTGAAATAAGGAAGTTTCTTTTCTCTAACCTTAATTATCTCTCCTGTTTTTGGATTACGTCCCTGATAACTGTTGTAACTTTTGACTTTAAAGCTGCCGAAACCCCGGATTTCGACACGGTCACCTTTGGCGAGCGAATCGGCCATGGAGTCGAAAACTACATTCACCACATTGGCAGCATTCTTTATCGTAATACCCTCCTCTTTTGCAATGCGTTCAATTAGCTGGCTCTTATTCATCCTCCCTCCTCCCTGCAGAAGTGTTCACCCTGTCCTCCCCCTTATATGTAAGGCGGGTACGACGACGACCCCTTTCAACCAGTAGCTCTGTTGCAGGCTTTTTACAAATTAGCGGAACCTTGTCGCTTTGTCAACGATAAATTTTCGATAATTAACTAAAATAATTACTAAAAAAACAGACATCTTAAACAGTAAAGCTCATTGAAGGCTTATGTATGCCGGTTTGGGCCCGGGGGTGATTACTCTGAGGGTTCAAGAACTGCATCAGCGAGCCCTATTAGGATTCTCTGCGCGGGTCCACCGAAGACTGATTCAACAGGCTTTGGGCATTCTTCCTCCCGCTCACTGAGCGGGGCTGCGGGGAGCTCCAATCGCGGAATGAGTAAGTTCATGTTAACCCTAACGTTGCAAACCTGAACCGGCCAAAACCGCTAAACTCGCGCCAGGGCACGCCATCTGCGCCCTTGCTCGCCTCGGCCAGGATCTCACGTACGGTGAAGTACGCTTCGACCTGCCCGAGACTGCGCGAGGCCACATCTGACGCACCCTGGCGCGTTTTTCCAAGGTGCAGGTTTGCAACGTTAGGGTCAAGTCAATAGCGAAACATCCTGATTCTCGATTCGGTAAGGAAATCTAGCGAATAACCGAGCGGTCTCGATAATATCCACTTTTCACAGATATGCCCGGATATACTAAGCACCGACGGCCTAGCAGGGTACCTGGATTGGTGACCGAATTGCAGCCAGTCTCGGTATCGTCACCAATAATGGCTCCGAATTTTCGCAGGCCAGTATCATGTATTTCTTTGTCTATTTTTACACTTACCTGTGTGGGTACTATTTTGAGATTCGCCAATTTCGTTCCTGCGCCCAGGTTAGTACGGTTTCCCAGAATACTATCGCCGATGTAGGCAAAATGGCCGGCCTTGGCACCATTTAACATGACCGAGTGCTTCATCTCAGTGGTGTGGCCTACAACACAGCGATCTCCAACCAGGCAATGGCCACGCAAATAAGCACCTTGACGGACTTCACAGTAACCACCAATGATGGTGGGACCTTTGATCAGGGCACCAGGCTCCACCACACTTCCAGGTCCTATGAAAATATCCTGGTCCATCAGGCAAGCCCCTGCATAGAGAACAGCGGCGCCCTCGAGTACCTCTCCATCCTGGGTCACCTGATAGTTTCCCTTGGTGGCATCACCTGGGTGTAATTCAAACCCCGAAGTGAGAACTTTTCCCTGCTGCAGGACAATTGTTTTCTGTAACACTGGACCGGAGTGGTTGAGTTTCGGCAAATTGGGCTGTAATACATCAGAGAGATAAGATTTGAGGCGAGAAAAAGCCTGCCAAACGGGCTCTTTTCTTGTGAATAGCTCCGGGTGGGCCCAGTCACTTAAATCGAAGAAATCCTCTGCGGGCAGCATTCTTTCTCCTCTTTGTTGTCCGTGGTTTACGGGGGCTTTGAACTGAAGAACTCCTTTGCCTCCTCCTTAAGAACGTCCAAAAGCTTCTTCCCTCTTTTCCTAGCTATTTCCCGGGCCTCATCCAGGAGGTGGGAGGCGGCGATATCCAATTC
>CAMYLW010000510.1:2195-2958 GCA_947259475.1 Thermodesulfobacteriota bacterium | reverse complement strand
AGCTTGGGCTGCGGCCAGCTGTGGTTGTTTGGCCACCAGAGCCGACGGCTTGCTATTTTCGCTGGAACTATCTGGATAGAGCAAACGCCACTCTTCCACTGCTGCTAAGGCCTCTTCCTCGGCCAATTGGAGCCGACTTTCAGCGTCCTTCACCTTGGCTTTCGCCAGGGTTACGGCTAACTCGTAATCCACCGGGTCGATCTGGAGCAGAGTGTCATCTTTTTTAAATACGCCTCCATTTACCATAGCAGGAGACACGCCTACCACCTTCCCGCCTACTTCCGACACCAAATTGATTTCCCGCAAAGGTCGAACCGTGCCCTCACCCTGGATAGACACAGCTTGCGGTCCGCTCTTTGTCTGGATGGCCCTGACCATTGGCACAGGGGCGGGAGGTTTGCGCTTCTTCATTTCAGGTTTGCTCGCCGTCAGTACAAGCAAACCCACGACACCCATGGCGATAAGAACCGCACTAATGCCAAACTGAATAAGTCTTTTCTTCCTGGGACTCATATCGGGTAATTCTCCATTCACGAAAAACGCTTGGCGTTTTTGCGAGAAACGCGGGAAAGGCAAGTAAGGCGAGAAACGAATTTATCTTAGCTTGTTTATCTCTTTTCTCGCCTTGGCCCTTTCTCGCCTGTCTCGCAGACGCTAAAACGATAGTCCAGCTATCTCCTTACCTACCTATTTCGCCGCGTCTCCGTGTCTCCACGTCGCCGCGTCATTCCCCTCCGTCTCCCTTGGTGTCCTTCGTGGTTAC
>CAMYLW010000510.1:0-2147 GCA_947259475.1 Thermodesulfobacteriota bacterium | reverse complement strand
GCCGCCAAGAGCCCGGTGGAGATTGACGCGGTTGTTCAGAAGCACGAAATCAACCTCCACCAAATCACTTTCGCCTTGAAATCTGGTTCGCTGGGTGTCCAGTACTGTGAGAAAATCAACCAGTCCCTTTTCATATCGACTCTCAGCTATCCTCTGTGCCGCTCTCGCCTCATGTAGAAACCTAACTATATAATCCCGACGTTTCAACTGCTCCTCCCGAGTCAAGAATGTGCCTTCTACTTCAGCAAAAGCGGTTAGGACTGTCTTGGCGTAGGCAACCACCCCTTGTTGATATCTTGCCTCAGCCGCCCGTTGGCCTGCTTGTAATCTGCCGGCATCAAACAGTGGCTGCGCTATGCCCAGAGCAATGCTCCACAATTCATTTTCGGGCTTGAAAAGCCGGTCCAGATCTTCGCTGGTGTAGCCATAAGTGCCTGTCAATACAATCCGGGGGAAGCGGCTGGCCTTGGCCACACCAACCAGAGCGTTCAACGCCACCAGTTGAGCTTCGGCGGCTCTAATGTCCGGGCGTCGAAGAAGGAGTTCAGAGGGCAGACCTGGTGGTACTGGATCAAGTCTTTTGTAATAGTCCTCCGGCTGCAGCCGAGGTGGTCGGGTCTCGGGATAGCGTCCCAAAAGGACGGCCAGTGCCTGCTGCGTGATACCCAAGTCCTGTCGCAGGGACGGAAGAGTTGATTCGGCCCCAGCCAGAACTCTTCGAGCCTGTCTTACGTCCAGGACAGAGGTCAGACCTCTTTTGTATCTGCTCTCCACGAGAGCCAAACTGCGGCGGAAGGATTCGACCAGTCGTTCGGCAATTTCTATTGCCCGCTCAAAAGACTCCATTTGCAAATAGAGGGTGATGGCCTCCGCCACCACGGTCTGGGCAACGGTGCGACGGTTTTCCTCGGCTTCCAGGAGATTAGCCCGCGCTGCCTCTTCAGCCCGAGCAAGACGACCCCATAGGTCAATCTCAAAGGAAGCAGGCAGTGATAGATCATACGTTGTAATTTCTCTATCGACGGAAAAGGCCTGGCCTGGTACTGAGGTCTGTTTGGGTCTTTGCTGCCGTTGGCCCTGGGCCTCAAGGCCCACCTGGGGAAAACGATCCGCTCTCGTCGAAACCAGTTGCGCTCGCACCTCGAGGACCGCCGCTGTCGCTATTCTTATATCCAGGTTGTTCTTAAGTACCTCATTCACTAACTGGTTCAACTCCGGGTCATTGAAAACTAGCCACCACTGATCGTCAGGCTCCGGCATCGTTCGTTCGGTGGGTCCGTACTGGTAACCAGAAGGCACTTGAATACCAATGCCGGGTTTTTGATAATCGGGGCCCAGCTTCATGCAACCAGCCAACATGAAAATAACAACGAGGACCAAGTGACTATACATTAACGAGCGCTTCACCCTTACGCCTCCATTTCACTCACACCTAAACCTTGAAGAGAAAACTGGGTGATCTGTTCCACCAAGCGAGCCCTGAAAGCGGTGTTATATTCACGTCCGGTGAGACGACTGACCGCCACCCTGGCGAAATTAAAATAAAGCACCATTGAGAAGATGCTGAAGGTGTTGAGCAGCATCTGCTCCTGGCCCACTTCATCGGTTTGAACAGAACGCAACTTGTCGGCAAACTCTTTGAAAAAAGGTTGAATTACCTCCTGGGCTACAAGCTCAAAAGCCCTGGTGGGCTGGGTCATCTCCCTGGTCATCAGTTGACTATGGCGAAGACGCTCTTCATCCGATAACGGGCCTTCCACGAAGGCCTGGGCCAGAGCTCTCACCACTTTGGGCGGCGACAGGGAGTCTTGCCCCGCCACGGCCTTTCTGAAACTCTCCCGTATTCGCGTAGCACGGGGTACCCAACGAGAACGGAAAACCTCCAGATAGAGATTTTCTTTCTTGCCAAAATGGTAGTTCACTGCCGCCAGATTGCAGCGTGCAGCCGAGGTTATTTCGCGAACGCTCACGGCTCGGTAGCCTTTCTGGGCAAACAGGACCTCGGCTGTGTCCAGGATACGTTCTTTTGTAAGTTCTTCCCTATTTTCCCGTGGCATGGACACCCTCCTACATCATTACAAACGTTTGTATCAAACGTTTGTTTGAATGTCAACTATTTTCTCCACCCTTATTCTTGTTGTTTGAAA
>CAMYLW010000509.1 GCA_947259475.1 Thermodesulfobacteriota bacterium | reverse complement strand
CGAGCGACCCCGATACCACTGCCCAAGAGGATCAGGAAAGTGCCAAGCCACAGCACCGTCATGCCGGGTTTTGTGCTAACCTCTGCAATGAAGGCAGGAGGAGTCGTTTGAGCAATTTTATCCTGGCCGGATACAGGGCCCTGGTAATCCAGGACGATGCTTCCCGAACTTGCCTCTATGCGGGTGAGGCTGAGGTAAGCCTCAGCAGGTCCCGGTAGTTTAACCCGGCTTGAGGTGTTTCCCTCTTTGCCCATGGTGAGGACCGGTTGCAGGGTTAGGGGGTCTTCGCCTTTGTAAGAAACCACGATATCGGCTCCCACGCTCACACCTTGGCCTTCCTTCTGAGCCATCATGCCTGATATGTCAAAGCCAACAAATGTTATCTCATAGTCCAAAAACTGAATTTTCTGTTGCTTTTTCAGCTCCAACTGTTTTCTATCAACAGAACGACTCTCCTCCTTGGCGGGCTGGAAATCCACAGGCGAGATGTAAAGATCAGAGACGAGTCCTCGCCGAATATGGGGACGGCTGAAACGCCTGCCCTGACCATCCGGGCTGTTCTCAGAACGGATATCAGGGCTGGCAGTAAATTCAGTGTTTCCTTTCTTGACATCCACGGGCAGGTCCAAACGCACCCCTCTTGGTTCTCTGGTAAACTGGGGGCCGTTGAATTTCATCTCATAGCCCAGTGCAGGTTCCATCTTGCCTTGTGGCAACAGTACCTTTTCAGACCGATCATAGATAGATGAAGCTATAATGCCGACAAACATTAAACCCACCCCCAGATGGGCAATGGCTCCCGAGGACATGGTAAATTTCTTCCTGATAAGCGTTATGGCTAGTTGCAGATTCATGCCCACAGCAGCCCCGGCAAAGACCGCAAGCACCAGCACAGCCATACCCGGATAGCCGTGGTAAAGGGTAATGGCCCCGGATACAATTGCGCCTACCAGGGCCCAGATCAATTTGCGGGAAAGTTTTGCAAAATCGTTTTTCCCCCAGGCCAGCAAAGGCACAAAGCTCAACAGCAGCACCATCATAAGCGCCAGAGGCATATTGGTGTCCACGTAGAATTCAGTGGAAACCTTCGAGGCTTTGTCGAGCACTCTGGTGATAAGAGGCGCAGATGTCCCCATGCCTGTCATGATAGCGGAAAGAGAAAGGATGACCATGGCACCAATAAAGCCGAATTCCCTGGAAAAATAGCTAAACTCAGCTCCCTTATCAGAGACGGGGATCTCCCTGATCCGAGTCACAAAGAACCACAAGGTGATGGCAATGAATGCGAACATGAAAAAAACCAACCAGCCGGTGATGCCCAGATCCTGAAAAGAATGAACCGAGAAATCAGCAAGAATGCCAGAGCGGGTAAGAAAGGTACAGTAAATGATGAGAAGAAATGAAAAAGCGGCCAAGACAAAATTGGTTTTACGCAATTTGCGTCGCGACTGCTGCAAGATCATGCCATGCATCAGGGCAGCGCCTGCCAACCATGGCAAGAGGGAGGCGTTTTCCACCGGGTCCCAGCCCCAGTAGCCTCCCCAACCCAGAACTTTATAGGACCAGTAGCCGCCGATGATGATCCCGGCACCCAAGCTTAAGAAGGCGAAAACCGTCCAGGGCATTGCGGGCTTTATCCAGCGGTCATATTCCCTCCGCCACAGTCCGGCGATGGCAAAGGCAAAGGGGATGGTGAATGCTGCATAGCCCAGAAATACCACGGGCGGGTGGATCACCATCCATGGGTCCTGCAAGAGCATGTTCAGCCCCTGGCCATCAGCGGGTGCAGTGGCGAGCATCTTGAAAGGACTTTGCTTGATCAGCAAAATTGTTAGAAACAGGTTGTTCAAGTTGTAGATGAACAGGAGCTGGGGCTCCATCTTCCCAGATTGATGCATAAGAAAAATGCCAAGCCAGGCACCGAAAAATACCCAGGTCAGGAAGCTTCCTTCCTGACCAGCCCAGAAAGAGCTGATTAAGTATTGCAGGGGGAGGTCGCGAGAGGAATAATCGGTCACATAGCTGTAGATGAATTCATGCTTGAGTATGGCCAGCATCAAGAAGATGGAGGCGAGGGTCATCAAGGCCACAAAACCGGTAAAGCTGTAACGAGCCACATTCAAAGCCAGAGTGTCATCTTCTCTGGAA
>CAMYLW010000508.1 GCA_947259475.1 Thermodesulfobacteriota bacterium | reverse complement strand
CTGCCGGTCGTGGACAAAGATGTCCTTGTCAGTGTTTGTGTCATTGGCCACCAGGTTATCGGCTTGAGACTCGAAGGCCACGTATCTGCCATCCGCGGAGATGGAAGGGAAACTGCTGGCTGCGTCTGCTTCGTTGCCGGCTGAATCCTCACTCACCCGGATAGTGGAGACTTGGCCAGGCACATCGTATATCCCGTCTCCATCGAAATCGCGGTCGTGAACATAGATGTCTAAGAATCCAAGGGTATCATCAACCACAAGGTCGGCATTAGACTGGAAGGCCACATAACGGCCATCTCCAGAGATAGAGGGGAAAAGGCTTTCACCGATTTGTTCGTTACCTACTGAGTCTACACTCACCCGTACCGTAGAGACGCCACCGGCCTCATCGTATGTGCCGTTTCCATCAAAATCGCGATCGTGGACATAGATGTCTTGGAATGCATCACCACCACCAGCCACCAGGTTCGTGGCGAAGGATTCGAAGGCCACGTGCCTGCCATCAGAAGAGTTGGAGGGGACAGTGCTAGCATTGTTTCCTTCGGCGCCGGCTGAGTCCACACTCACCCGCTCAGTTACTTGCGACCAAGCGATTCCCCCGGCCAGGACTAGAAAAACAATTCCAAGCACTAGGAGTAGCCGACCTTTGCGCTTCATTCTCACCAATTCTCTCCCTCGGTCTTCAGGCGACGGAAAAACGGGTTCACCATGGGGGATGAAGTTCCCCATTACCTCGCCGCTTGTAATCAACTTTGATAGCAAGAGTGATGCCAAAAGGTAAAAATATGAGAGATTTTAACTAGATCGGCTTCCGGTATTGGCTTTTGAGGTCTCTCCAATGTGCGGGATTAAGTGCATTGCTGTAAAATTTTTTAAAGGTTCTGCCGTGCCAGCCGCAAGGAAGTGTCTAAAAACATTACAATCTGCCAAGTTGGTAACCAATGAAAACCACTTAGAACTCTCCAGATGCCTTTATTCATGCACTATTTTGGGGATTGAGCGGTCTTGACTTTCATAGTTATCTTCTTATTTTATTAAGTAAATACCCTAATAACCGACAGGAACAGCAGGACTATTTTTTTACATAAAGGGAACCGCGATGCCAATACGTGAGATTGGAGACTTCAGCACGATGTGGTTACACCCTATTTCGGCCGGGAGTTGATGTTCATCCCGGATGTGGAACGCATTTCGCGCGGCATTGAAGAAACGCTGGACTTCTGAAAAAAATTAGGAATTGAGGTGTCGGGGCTATTTGAACAACACTTTTTTGCTGAAACTACAGGAGGTGGAATATGCCTACCATTGAATATGATGACATCACAATCAACGTTGACGATGAAGGATACCTTCTCAATGCAGAAGAATGGGATGAGAAGGTTGCCTGCGGTTTGACGCAAACAGTAGAGGACGTGGATGAGTGTGATCTTACAGATGATAGATTGGAGATTCTAAGATTTATGAGGGACTATTATATGAGGTTCGAATCCTTCCCCATAGTCCGTCAGGTATGCAAAAACGTGCATCAGGATAATGAATGTTTGTACGAGCAGTTCATTGATCCGCTCAAGGCGTGGAAAATCGCTGGACTTCCCAAACCGACTCCAGACGCTATTGCCCGGATCATGCATGAGTTGGACTGAGAGGACTTCGGTTATCAACAGTTTAATAACTTTTTCTCTGAGAAACGAGGGTCAAATCTTGACCTCCCACCCCCACCGTACCCTCTCAGAAGCCATCATGGAAGCGGCTGAGGTTGCCGCTGGGAGCCCAGTACACGCACCCAGCAGAAAAAAAGTAGGATCTGGCCCGTATGTTTCATGAATTGCTGTCTCGAGATCGCGAAGATGGGTGTGCCACCGGGCAACCGCAGGGAGTTGGACCCGAGGCGTACTTGAACAGTACGTCGCAGGGTCCGACACCCGAGGACGCACGGAAGGGCACCCATATCCGTGGTCGCAGCAAGCAATTCATGAAACATGCGGGCTTGCCCGCATCACGCTGCGCCGGGAGTTTGTATCTCCACTGTTTTGGAGATAGAAACTCATGCTCCTCCGGGGCCCTTGCCCCTCCGGGGCCCTTGCCCGACGACTTTCAAAGTGACCGTGGTGAGCTTACATTTCACATCATTATTTACCCTTCGAATTTTCCCTTTTCGTTTTCGGAATTAAGCAAGAAGAGTAGTCTTTTTTATTGACAAACATTCTCTTGTCCTCGATCTTAAGGGAGGCAAGATAACCACAGACAGAGGGAAAATTCTTATGGTGAGACGAAAAAGGGTCACAGGTAGGACGATTTGGCAAGCGGTACTGATGGTTTTTGTTTTCGTGGTGATCCTCTTCACTCCCTTTACCGGTACTGGTGCTACAACGGCACTAAACAGGGCCTTCCTCGACGCAGCGTTCAATGGCGATACCAAGGCCGTGGAGGCCTTGCTGGCAGAGGGTGCTGACGTCAATGTGAAGGATGGCATTGGATTTACCGCTTTATTTGGGGCTGCAAGAAGCGGTCACACTGAAACCGTCAAGCTTTTGCTGGCCAAGGGTGCTGATCCGAATGTCAAACTACCTACCAGTGGCACAACAGCCTTGATGTATGCTGCACTAAACGGCCACAAGGACATTGTAGTTGCCCTTCTCGATAAAGGAGCTGAGGTCAATGCAAAAAATAAACGGGGGATAACTTCTTTGATGTACGCTGCGTATGGGGGGCGTATCCAGGTGGCTCAAGCACTGTTAGCGAAAGGGGCTGAGACCAATGTGAAAGATAACGAAGGCCTCTCTGCTTTAGGATATGCAGAAACAACCCATCATGACGAAGTTGGCCGAATCCTCAAGAAGGCCGGAGCAAAGTAATAGTCGAACACATTGCCAAAGTGGCAGGGTCAGAGATGGCCCTCTGAAATCCGCCTCCCACATCTTGTAGTGAGTTCTTAAGAGGGATAGTGTGAATTAAGGGATGTAATATTAAGTCAGATTGAAACCCTGGGTAATTGCACATTTCTCGATGCTATGCGAAGTTCTCGACTGGTGTATGGGGTTTGGATTCATTTATCATCGTCCAGTATCCCCGCTCTTGAGGCTACCGCAAGCAACCGAGCCACTGTGTATTGCCGTTATCAACGATTGACATAAAAAGCTCTCTCATTCTATACTTCGCCCCTATTGAAAACTAGTTCTTCACTGGAGTGACGCCTTTTATGAGGAGGGAAAGACGTTGAAAAAGAAGAGTATTTTTGCTGACGCCCGAACGTTAGAGGACGCCTTCTTCACCAAAGAGAACGCTCGACTACTCGAGCAGCTGAAGGAGAAACAGAAACGCGAGGCGCTCCGTGAGATGGTTAAGGTCGAGGATGAAACATTTCTCGACCGGTTGATCGAACTGGGCATCGGTCCCGAGACGGTCCTGGCCTTGACACTCGTGCCGCTGATAGCGGTGGCCTGGGCCGACGGCACTTTAGACGGTCGCGAGCGCGACGCCATCATAAAGGCCGCCGAGGAAAAGGGTGTATCCCCGGAAACCGCAGGACACCAGCTGCTGGAAACGTGGCTTTCCCGCCGGCCCGAGCGGGAGTTGTTCGACAGTTGGAAGCAGTACGTCCGAGATATTTGGGAAACCTTCACCGACGAGGAGCGTCAGCGAATGCGGGAAAGGACGCTCGATTGGGCCTTGGCCGTGGCTGAGGCATCCGGTGGCTTCCTGGGGGTGATCTCAAAGGTGTCTCCGTCGGAGCGGGTCGTCATCAAGGAGTTGGAGAACGTGCTTCGTGTGTCCTAGCCTTGCCACACGCGCAGGTGATTCAGCGGGTAGTTGTCGATCTGAAGTCCAGGTTGGTCCCCTGGACTGTGAATTACATACGTGACTGTCGAAAAAGTCCTGAGGAGTGAAGTTTAATCCTTTCTATTTTTCTCGCCAACATAACTGACCTCTTTA
>CAMYLW010000507.1 GCA_947259475.1 Thermodesulfobacteriota bacterium | reverse complement strand
TGTGCCAAAGGGAGCATGGGGTCAGGTGTCGGGTGTCAGGTGTCAGGGAAAAGAAACACAAAAGCTGAAATCTGAAACCTAAATTTTGGTATTTCCCTATGCTCTATGCCCTATGCTCTATGCCCTCTACAATATAGGTGGTATGAGACATGCATGTTAGCCCGGATATTTCATGAATAACTTGCTGCGACCACGGATATAGCCGTCCTTCCTGGCGTCCTCAGGTGTCGGACCCTGCGACGTACCGTTCAGGTACGCCTCGGACCAATCCCGCGGTACCGCGGGACGGTTGCCAGGTGGCACGCCCATCTTCGTGGTCTCGCGACAGCAATTGATAAAATATACGGGCTGGGCTAAACCCTAACGTTGCAGACCTACTAACTAATGGATGCGAATGCCAATCGAATTTGGCTCTAAGCACAAGGCTTGTCAAATCTGCTGAAGTCGTGTTAGTAAGTGGATGAGATGTATGATAATTGAAGCTCCTCCATTTTATGTCGTTCGCTCGCTGGAGCACTTTGAGTCTGGGAGGACGTAATGCCCGAATTATTTGGCGGTCCCGAGGTAAGTCAAGAGATCATTATCGCAACCATCGGCAATCAGAATAATCCTGCACAAGTGGTGGAGATTGTACACTTGCCTGAAAAAGGATTATTCCTTACCCGTGGCATCTCCACCCATTTTAACATCAAGGAGATCGCTGTTCCCCAAAACCTTATGCTTCCCGCAATTCAAGAGATGACCGGGGTGGTGTCATATCTTTTGGAACGTATAGCTACGGCTGATGATCTTAAGCTCCCCTTTCGTTATGAGCCTGAATTCGAAGTGGACGATAGTAAATTTATTCTTCAGGAGAGCGAAGATTTCATGATGCTCGAGCGCAACGAGTAACCGGTTTTTTCAAGAAGAGTCCGGCGTGACTTGATCCATTGAAAAGTATAGGAGACCTTGATGACAGGGAGGTTTCGGCCAATAGCCAGCTACTTGAAAGAGGCGGCGGGGCTCATTTCCGATCAGTTCTTGGAGAAGTACAAGCATCCGGTGCTGCTGTGGCCACAAGCAGGAGATTGGATAGAGGACACAGCTTTTCAATTTGAGACTTTTTCCAGTGAGTACAGCGAGGAATTGCCTGGGGCAATCTCCCCTAGTACCGAATCCCAGATCGCCGAAACCGTGGTTGTCGAAATCCTCAAACAAGCCAGTTCTGCTCCCACCAACATGATCTGCGTTGGCCGAGCTGCCAATAATGACATCGTACTGGCCAACAATACCGTTTCCAAGCTGCATACCTATTTCCTGGTGACAGAAAAGGGAGATTCTTACGATATTGTTGACGCCAACTCTACCAATGGCACCGTGGTAAACAATAAACAATTAGTTGCTTATAAGAATCAGCCCCTGGTGAATCGCGACAACATCAACTTTGGCCCTTCCATCCAGATGGTGTATATGACCCCACAGGGATTTTACGAGCTATTACAACAATTGCACAGGTCTGGTCTCACATAAAACCCTTAAATCATGAGGAGAAGACTATGTATGTGGGTCGGAAAATGACGACTGATCTCATCACGGTAACTCCTGACACTCCCCTGGTAAAGGCACGTGATCTCCTGCGGGAGAAGAACATCAAACAGCTGCCCGTCGTTGACAAAAAGGGCAGTCTCGTAGGCATCCTTACTGATCGGGACATCAAGCAAGCGTGGGCCTCACCAGCCACCACGTTGAGTATCTACGAACTCACTTATGTCCTGCAGAAACTGACCGTTGAAAGCGTCATGGTCAAAGAGCTCATCACCATAAGTCCAGGCGCCACCATCGAACGCGCTGCTAGTATCATGCATGACCGCAAGATAGGTAGTCTGCCAGTTGTAGAAGGCGATAAACTGGTGGGCATCATTACCAGCACCGATCTCATGGAAGTGCTCTTGGATGGCCTTGGCATTAAAGAAGAGAGCGGTCGATTGGTAGTTCTGGTGAAGGATCGAATTGGAGTGCTTGCGGATGTCTGCACCTTACTCAAGGACGCCAACATCAGTATTGTGAGTATGATCACCCTGCCTTTGCATCAGTACCCAGACATCCATGAACTGGTCATGCGGGTTAGTTCAGGCAAACGTGACGCAGCTGTCGACTGCTTAACTCAAGCGGGTTA
>CAMYLW010000506.1 GCA_947259475.1 Thermodesulfobacteriota bacterium | reverse complement strand
AATTTCTAAAGAGAAATTCCGCTTCCCATTGAACTGTTTGTTTTGTTCCGGCATGACCATGACTAACTCGACCCCGCTTAAGAAAATTTCTTTGACAGTTCATGACTGGTTAGCACATCGGTATCCAATGCTGCTATTTCATCAATAAAATCCTGAAACTCACTGGAATAAACATTCTTGCGAAGGCCCCACCACATTTGCACACCATGTGACTGTACTAAAGATTGTATCTGCCGAGTGTGCCCATCCCAGATTGATTGTTTAAAATGGCCATCTAAGTAGTAGTGGTAAGCTTGCTCAATAATTCGAAAATAGCTTAGATACCACATTAGGAATTGCGAACGCTCCTTTTCAGAGAGTTTTTCAAGGTCATTCTGTCCTCGGATTAATAGGTCAGCTAGTTCAGGAGATGCGGCTCCCTCCTGGATAGCATTACTGATACTGGCTAGAATCGCTTGTGCCGCTGAGGACTCTACTGACTGTCGGTTCTGCTGAATTTGGAGCGCAAGATAGATTAAAGTAATGAGTACAGCTACTGCTCCCACCAACTCTCCTACTGCCCCAATTGCATCCCAGTTCATATTAGTGTCTTTTAACCCGCTGTTTTCCAGATATTTAAAAGGGCGAGGAACATAACCTTTTGTAAATGAGAAAAACTCCGTACTTCATTTGGCCTGCTTACCCTCGTATCTCTAAATCACTTCTGCTTGCGGCCAACAGCCCTATGTGTCAGGGTAGTTGTCGCCTTGTTTCTTGATTATACATACATGGGGCGGCAAGGAAATCTTAATGGCATATTCCAAAGAAGTCAGAGAATCCGTATTGGATAAATTGTTCCATAGTGGCCTATCATCCCACCAGGTAGCTGAAGAAACAGGTGTTCCCAGAGCCACAATCTATGGGTGGAAGAAACGCTATATGGTCAAGAAAGAAAAGTCTGCAGCAGTAAATGCTCAAGCAGAAAGCTGGTCGGCTGAAGAGAAGTTTGCTGCTGTTTTACATACAGCGACGCTAAGTGAAGTGGAACTTAACGCATATTGTCGGGAAAACGGTTTGTATCCTGGGCAGTTAAAATCATGGCGAGAGGCGTGTATTCGGGGAGTGAAGCCGCCGAGTAAACAAGCAAATCGTGATTCATCACAGAAGGAAGACAAGCGCAAAATCCAGGCACTGGAGAGAGAGCTAAAGCGCAAAGAAAAGGCCTTGGCAGAGACAGCAGCATTGTTGGTGCTGCGAAAAAAGTACAATGCCCTGTGGGAAGGCAACGAGGACGACTAACCTCTCTCTCGCAGCGGCAGCGTATTGTTACTTTAGTAAAGCAAGCCATACGCTCCGGAGCGCGGCAAAAGCAGTCATGCGAGGTGATCGACTTGTCGGAGCGTACCTATCAACGCTGGTTAAAAGGTGGTGTTGTGAGTGATCGTCGTACTACAGTAACCAGAGCCTCTCCAGCCAATAAGCTGAGTGAGCTAGAACGCCAGAAGATTCTTGCTGTTTGCAATGAACCGGCCTATTCACACTTGCCGCCATGTCAGATAGTCCCTAGATTATCGGATGAAGGGCTTTATCTTGCCTCAGAGTCCAGCTTCTATCGCATCTTGCGAGATGAGAATCAACTGGTTCATCGAGGCAGATCCCAGGCTAAAAGAAAGAACAAGAAGCCTTCGTGTTTTACGGCCAAGGGACCCAACCAGGTCTGGAGCTGGGACATTACGTATTGTCCAAGCCGGGTAATTGGTCAACATTACTATTTGTACATGATAGAAGACATCTACAGCCGCAAGATCGTGGGCTGGGAGGCGTACGACAGGGAAAGTGGGGATGATGCAGCGGAACTACTGGAACGAAGCGTATGGTCGGAGAAGGTCATCAAAAGCCAGGTGGTTTTACATTCTGATAACGGCTCTCCGATGAAGAGTTATACCTTACGGGCGAAGATGGAAGAGCTGGGCGTAGTGAGATCCTATTCCAGGCCCAGTGTAAGCAACGATAATCCCTATTCAGAATCGTTGTTCAGGACAGTCAAATATCATCCACGATGGCCCTCAGAGGGGTTTAAGAGCCTTGATGCTGCACGAACTTGGGTGAAAGACTTTGTGCAATGGTACAACCATGAACATCGGCATAGCCGAATCAAGTTCGTTACACCGGTGCAA
>CAMYLW010000505.1 GCA_947259475.1 Thermodesulfobacteriota bacterium | reverse complement strand
CAGCATGTGGTGGCGCCCTATCTGTGGCACCGTGGTATTCGTCGATTGGATGCTGTGGTTTTGAGCCATGCCCACCCCGACCATTTCAAGGGGCTGTCTTTTGTGGCAACTCATTTCCCCATTAAACAATTTTGGACCCCTAATGTGTCCAAATACGATCCGGACTTTGCCGACCTTATGAATCGGCTGGCTCAAGAAAAAGTAGTCATTCTTGGCCCCCAGGAACTTCCTACACGCCAAAACATCAAGGGAGTGGTCGTGCAGGTTCTCCATCCCCCACCTGATTTCCATCCAGGTCACAAAATTCCAACGAACAGAGAGCTCAACAACCTTTCCCTCGTTGTGCGCCTGAGCTACAAGGACGTCTCTTTTCTCTTCCCCGGAGACATAGAAAAAGAGGTCGAGTACCGACTGGCCGATCAACCCCTTCATGAACCTGTTGATGTCCTGTTGGTGCCTCATCATGGTAGCCGCACTTCCAGTTCACCTCGGTTATTACATTGGCTACAGCCCCGAATCGCGGTGTTCTCCGTCGGCTTTGACAACCCATTCCATTTGCCCGCCAGGCAAGTCTTGGAACGCTACCGCGCCCTGGGAACAAGAACCTATCGTACCGACCATCACGGGGCCGTCACCATTCGCACCGATGGCCACAAGATTGAGGTGGAAACCTTTGTCGAGTAGAGAATATGAACCGCAGAACCGCAGAATATCGAAGTGAAAATTATTGTTTTGCTGCTTTCAAAAACTTCTGCTGTTCGAAATTCCTTGTTCGACATTGTCCTTCGGACTCCCCACCCTGCGGGCAGGTCCCCAGTTTCAAAATTCCAAACTTGTTTTGGTCATTTGATATTGGAATTTGAGATTTGTTTGTAATTTGGTGCTTGGAGTTTGGGATTTCTTCGTGTTCTTCCTGGTGGGCTCCACTCAGCCAATATCGCAGACCAGGGGCACATGGTCAGAGAATTTGACCTGTGGTATCTGAAAATTGGTGGTCTTTATTTCAGGGCTGTGAAAAATATAATCGAGTTGTCTTCTCGGTGCCCGGCTGGGATGAGACGGCTCTCCCTTGCCATTGGCACTCTGTAAACCCGTGGCGGCAAGAAACAATTCTAACTCCCGATCACCCCACAACACATTGAAATCGCCGGCAACAATGACCGGTTTTTCCACATTGGTGACCAGGTCATGAAGTTCTTGCAGCTGGTACTGGCGATGGCGGAATTTGAGCGACAGGTGTACCAGGAAAACCTTGAATTTCTCCAACTCCAACTCAATCACCAGACGCTTTACCCCTTCACTGAAGTAATGAAATGTATGAGATTTGATCTCTTGGTTCGTCAAAAAGGCGTTGCCCTGCTTGTTGACTAACGGGACCTTCTGTACCACGGAATCGCTGGGGTATTTTGACTGATAGACGTGATAATGGCTCAGTTCCCTGGCGATGGCTTCAGCCTGGTTGATCTTCTCCGTACGGTAGGAGCCGCTGTCCACCTCCAGCAAACCTATAATGTCAGGATTGACCAATTGTACGAAGTCAACGATTTGCCGCAAGTTTCCATTGGTGCGCTTTAGATAACCGCTATATGGCACTGGAAGGTGAAAACGTCTCCCAATCCCTGTGCCGTAACGAATGTTGTATAAAAGAAATCGCATGTTCCCTCGTTCTCTTGCTTGATTCAGAGATCTGAGCCAGGGTCTTCCCCGCTTCTCTGAACTTACGTGCGCCAGCCAAACGTAACGTTGACCATGCTAACAAAGATAGACCTGCACCGCCGCTCTGTCAATATAAACCCTAACATTTCATACCCAAACCGGCAAAAATTGCTGCGCTCGCGTGATAGTCCCGCCTGTGGCGGGACGAGCGTGCTCGCCTCGGACAGGATCTCACGTACGGTCAAGTACTGTTCATCCTGCCCCAGCCTGCGCGCGTCCACATCTGACGCACTCTGACGCGTTTTTCCTCGGTGTGGGTATGCAACGTTAGGGTAAAAAAGACAGTCTTCACAAAAAGGAACCGCATAACTGTCATCTATTCCCTGACCAAGGTTTCTTTCAGAAACAGGCAGGCAAGGAAGGAAATAAGCCCACACACGAAAAGAATCAGGAAAGCCTGTTTGTATCCAGAAAGAGCAAAATAGATTTACCAACCCGGTAGATGTTCCAGCTATCTGCACAGGAAAGAGTTCTTTGGTGGTGGTAAAACCTATCACCACAATGGCGCTGGAAAACATGCCGAGACCCAGGCAGATCAGATAGAGGACGGCAATGGGAAGGCCATCGGTGTAAAAGGCCAGGAGAGCTGTAAGGCATACTACGATAAAGCTGGAGAGCACCATCACCGGTTTTCGTCCCTGAAAGATTCGGTTGGACAAGAAGCTGAGCAGGGGACTTCCCACGATCATACCTATTGCCAGCATGGAGAGGATGTGACCTGCCTTGGCTTTTGTGAGTCCATAGATTTGCATGAGGTAGGGGCCTCCCCAGAGCCCGCCGAAAGAAAAAAAGACAGCGCAATCGAAAAAGAACCAGATCGCCACAGGCCAGAATCGAGGGTAGGTGAGCACCTGTCGCATTCCCTCCAGAAGTCCGATTGAAGGCGGACTTGACCCTACAGATTCTGCTGGTGAGGGCCAGCCAAGATCAGCAGGTCGATCACGCACAAAGAGCCATACCAGGATAGCCATCACCATGGTAAAGACTCCCACGGCTACAAAGGAAAAACGCCAGCCAATCCAGTTGCTGAGAAGGGCCAGGGGAGAGGCAGCGGTGAGAGAGCCGAGACCCCCCATGACCATGAGAATGGCGGTCATAGTGGCAAACTCCCTGACACGGAACCACTCCGCCAGTACTTTCATGGTAGGTACAAAGAGCATGGCAACACCCAGCCCCACCAGGGTACGTCCGACGATGGCCCAGAAAGCCGAGGGTGCTAAGCCCAACACAATGGAACCGATGGTGGCCACACTGAAGAACAGGGTAATTGATCGTCGCGGACCCCAAGAATCTGAAAGGAGACCAGCCGGCAACTGCATGAGAGCATACGGATAGAAATAGGCCGAACCCAGCAACCCCAGCAAGGTGCCGCTAGCTTGGAGATCACGCATCATATCCACGGCTACTACGGCCGGACAAAGACGATGAAAATAGACCAAGATGTAGCTGAAGGCGAGAACCCAGAAGACGAGCCAGCGGTAGCGTAGGGCTTTGTTTAAAAGATCAGACATGATCGGCCACCATCCCCTGTTAGCCCGGATATTTCATGAATTGCTGTCGCGAGATCACGAAGATGGGCGTGCCACCGGGCAACCGCAGGGTGTTGGTTCCGAGGCGTACCTAAACGGTACGTCGCAGGAGCCGACACCCGAGGACGCCAGGAAGGGCGGCCATATCCGTGGTCGCAGCAAGTGATTCATGA
>CAMYLW010000504.1:2198-3080 GCA_947259475.1 Thermodesulfobacteriota bacterium | reverse complement strand
CAGTTCGACGTTGTGATTGCCGATATCAATATGCCACGCTTGAACGGAGTAGGGTTGATCAAGCGGATTACCTCTGATTTCAGCGACACCGATGTCATTGCCATTACCGGGTACCAGACTGAATACAACTACACCGACATTATTGCCCTTGGTGCTAGTGACTTCATCTCCAAACCAATTAACATAGACGAGTTCGAGGCGAAGATAAAACGGATTGTACGTGAACGAAACATGCGTTTTGAGCTGAGACGACTTTCCACCTGCGATGCACTCACGGGACTCTACAATCGCAGACATCTGGACGACAATCTACAGAACGAGGCCATTCGCGCTTCCCGACAGCATTATGATCTTTATCTGCTCCTCATAGACATCGACAACTTCAAGGTTTACAACGACAAATACGGCCACCAGCAGGGGGACAGGTTACTCCAGGAACTTGCCCGGATAATATCACGTAGCATCCGCGACAATGTGGACTCGGGTTACCGCTATGGCGGTGATGAGTTTGCCGCCACCATTCTGCACGCCAACCCACAGACGGCATTGATGGTGGCGGAGAGGCTTCGAACCGAATATAACGAAAGAAATCTGGTGCCTACCAGCCTAAGCATCGGCATAGCCAAATTGAAGAATTCCCACGGAACGTTGGAAGAAGACCTGGATGATCTGATCAGAAAGGCCGACCAGGCCCTCTATCTCGCAAAAAATAACGGCGGCGACCAGAACGTAATCCTGGATGTCAGTTCGTCGTAACCTGCCCTCAGAGAAAGCTCTAACCCTCCATCCCGGGCGACATCGTATTTCACATTTACCTCTCACAGAGCCATACCTGACGCATAATGCGTCAGAACTAGGCACTAAGCACCAGGAACTAAGCAC
>CAMYLW010000504.1:0-2160 GCA_947259475.1 Thermodesulfobacteriota bacterium | reverse complement strand
GGACTCCCACCCTTCGGGCGGGTTCCCAGTTTCGGATTGCGAATTTTGAAAAACGCCTATGCACTTAACTCCGCAGAAACTTCTTTTCCTTTGAGGGGCCGTGTCGCGATTCGTCATCCCGGCCAAGTCCGCCTGCGGCGGACGCGAGCCGGGATCCAGAAAGAGTCTGATTATATTGAACTTTCACTGGATTCCGGATCTCGCCCGCCTTAGGCGGCCTCGTCCGGAATGACGGGTTCGGCGAATTGTGGCTCAGTCTCCAAGGGGGAGAAGGTATTTCTTGAAAGATTTTAGAAGCTCCGACCTTTGGTCGGAGAGATTCACTAAGGTTTCAGCAGAATTTTTCCGAATAACCCTTTTCCAGTGAGCATCTTTGTGTGGGCTTCTGCTGCCTCTTCAAAGGGATACACTGAGTCAATTGCAGCCTTTATCTTCCCCTGAGACATCCAGTAAAATCCCTGTTCTACCTCTGCCTTTGTTCCCTGCGTAGAGCCAAGGATGTTGGTTCCCTTGAAAAAGATGTGCCTTAGATCGACTTTGGCATCCCAGCCTGTGGTGGCGCCGCATTGAACCAGGGTTCCACCATATTTGAGCAAAGTAAGCTGCTGGTTGAAGTGGGTCTCGCCGATGTGATCAAAAGACACATCGATTCCCGGAGACACCCCCGTTTTTTGGGAGATTTCCTTGCACAAACCTCGGACTTGCTTGTGCCAGTCATCCTTCCTATGATCCACGGCGTAATCGGCACCAAGTTCGATGCACTTGTCCAATTTATCTGGACTCGCCGTTGCAATCACCGTACAGTTGTAAAGTTTGGCAATCTGGATTCCAAAGCTACCAACACCGGAACCTCCTCCCATTACCAGTACGGTTTGTCCTGGTTTGATCTTCGCCCTGCCTACAAGCATGTGCCAGGAAGTGAGCAGGGTCATTGAGGCTGCCGCTGCCTCATCAAAGCTGACGTTGTCAGGAATCTTGATGACGTTTACTTCCGGAAGATGCGTAATCTCCGAAAACCCACCCCACAAGGGGCCGGTCTCGAAGCCCCAGATAGTCCGCGTGTTACAGTCATACTCACGACCATCAGTACAGGCAGAGCAAACTCGGCACGACATATTAGAGTGAGAGACAACCCTGTCCCCAACTTTGATTCTACTTACATCCTCCCCTACAGCGATTACTTCACCGGCTGCGTCAGAGCCTGAAATGTGGGGCAACACCACCGGTATGGGATTTCCTCTCATTCCCCAAATATCGTTGTAATTCAATGCAGCCGCTTTGACTTGAAAAACTACGTCGTTTGGTTTTGGTTTTGGCTCCTCTACATCTTTTACCTGCAGGATTCGCTTAAAATCATCATCTGGAGCATACTCTTCGTAAACTACTGCTTTCATCTGTGCTTCTCCTTTCTTTGTTTTATTCAACATCGAAAACCTGGTCCTTGGGGCCAGGTCAGAGTTCAATGGCTTTGCGGGTAAAGATTGCGAGCGGTTTTGGAGTACTGGAGCACCTCTATTGCGGATTTGGGAATGCGGATTGCGGAATTCTCAAATAGTTTTCGAACTTAGTATTTGTATTTTCAATCCGAAATCCGAGATCTCCAATCCGAAATGTGATGACTTCAGCAGCCTGCCGCCTTAAGATATCTTCCCATCGCTCCCTATTTCAACCCAAAACTTCAGCAAAAAATACCTTCATGTACGCCCAAGAGCGTTGATCAGCAGATTTGCTGTACTTCAAAGCGTCCATGCCAACCTTGTCTGCAGCTGGATTGGTAAAGCTATGCCTGGCACCGCCATAGATTATCATCTGCCAATCCAAACCGGATTTTTCCATTTCTGCAACGTAGTTTTCAATTTGTCCCTTTTCAACAAAGGGGTCAGCCCCGCCATGAGAGATCATAATCTTTGCTTTGACCTGCTCTGTTTGAACACCAACTGGCGGCAGTGGCGTCCCGTGAAAACTTACCACTCCTTTGATATCAGCGCCGCTATATGCCAACTGCTGAACAGTTGCTCCACCAAAACAGTAGCCAATTGCTGCAATGCGTGTAGTGTCAACTTTGGGGTATTTTCTTAGCACTTCGAGTCCAGCCAATGCACGCTGCTGCCATTTCTGCACGTTGCTATTAATTTGTTTCATCCACTCACCAGCCTGAGC
>CAMYLW010000503.1 GCA_947259475.1 Thermodesulfobacteriota bacterium | reverse complement strand
AACCGCCATCTGACGCTTGATGTTCTAGATACCGGTCGGTTTATGACCCTCTTTTATCTGGCAATCGATCCGCATAACGCGCGTCTGCATTGGGTTCGCGCCGGACATGACCCGGCAATCCTTTATGATCCGAATCGAAACACATTCGAAGAATCTGGTAGGAGGTAGCCTTGTCGGCTACCCCCTCCCTACAGAACGGCTCGTACCGGCCAGGTAAGCCGCTCTTCGATCAGCGACTGAAAGTTAATTCAAGAGGTTGTTGTCTCTGTGTAAAATCATGTAGGAAGATCAGCCCCTGCTTTCTGAACCATTTGAGGTCCATTACAAATCGAACCTCTCTGCGCTCCACCGATTGCCACTTGTTCATCTTGACCCAGACCCTATGCGCTTGTTGGGGCTTAAACCCGGCTCTTATCATCATCCTTTGAAACTTCCGCGGATTCTTCCATTTCTTCAATTGCATCGATCTGAGACGGCTACGTATCCAACCGTCAAGATCCCTGAAAAGCATGCGGAATTCCTGAGTTCTGTAATAAGAGACCCAGCCCCTCAGGTACACATTTAGCTCTTCAATGGCTTGGTACATCGATATGGGATTGTTCCTGCGGGTCAATTCTCGGACTTTGTCCTTGAATTTGCGCCGGGCCTTATTGCTCACCCGAATCTTTCCCCGCAGAATCTGGAATCCAAGAAAAGTAACATCCTTGACCAATGCCACCTGACTCTTCTCTTTATTTACTGGAAGATTCAACTTATTCTCCAGGTGACCTGTAATTCCTTCCATTACCCGCTTTGCAGCTCTTTCAGATTTCAGCAAAATCACAAAATCGTCTGCCCAGCGGCAGTACCGATGACCTCTTTTCTCTAGCTCCTGGTCCAGTTCATTTAGCACGATATTGGACAACATCGGCGATAGCGGAGACCCTTGAGGGCATCCCTTGGTCGTCTTTTCCAATCTCCCATCAACCATTGTTCCAGCCTTTAGCGCTCTTGCAATCAGCGTTACCAGCCGCTCATCTGCTATCTTCCTGCGAATGAGCTTTAAAATCAGGTTGTGGGGAATCTCATCGAAAAACCTTGCCAGATCGATCGATACACACCATTCATAGCCCTCTTTAACAATCATTTGGACATGGTAAATGGCCTGGCGCTGGCTGTGACCTCGGCGAAACCCATAGTTGGATCTGCTAAAATCCGGCTCAAATATTTCTTGAAATACCAGATTGGTACTTTGACTGACCACCCGATCCATTACCACGGGTATGCCTAACTTGCGCATCTTTGCGCTGCCCTCTTTGGGTATCAGCACTCTTCGAGCAGGTCTGAAACGGTAGGTGCCGGCTTTGAGCTTCTCATGGATAACCGCTATAAGCTCATCCTTGCGCCGCTCAAACGCTTCCACCGTCATTTGGTCTATTCCCGCTGCCCCGGCATTCTGTTTGACCTGTCGCCATGCCGCTCGCAGTCGTCTCGGATCATAGACCCGTTCTAACACCTCTACATGTTTCACTTTTCCTCCGTGACTGTCTTACACTTCCGATTGCCGGGTTGCAAGCCGTCCTGGGGACTGGACACCGGATGCCTTAAACGTACCTGTTTCAAGCACCCCCGTTTTTCGGTTTTCTGGTCTCCTGTAGTTTCTTTGCAACGCTGATTCGGCTCTTCAATGTTGTCACCATCGCCTTTCGTCCACGGCTTCCCACATTCCAACGACGATATTTGGAATGTCCAGACTTGACAGTGTACCGTATCGGTATAGGGTAGGGTCAATCGTACCATCGTCTTGCGACGGGTTCTCCGGCCTATACATTCTTACGACCTCCTATCTTTCCGGTCGTCAGGGTTTTACCCTCCACGCTGTTACCAGGCTTCATTGGCCCTGAGTCCTCAGTACTACCCGTGAATCTGCCACCTTCTGTGCCCTGCCCCGCTTCGGGTTCGCCTATTCGGTTCGGTTTTATGATACCTTTGACAACAATCGATACCAGCACAGGAAGGCTTCCCTGGGTAAGACGCACTACCTCCCCCTTAGGCCTCGCTCACACACGCCTGCTCGACCTCCTCCCCGCTGCCATATAGTTGGTTCGCTGTTCGCTACGTACATGGGTTCTGCCTCATGCTTCCTTCGGACGCCCCATTTCTGGAAACTGCCCTTGCCTTGTTGGCGTCGCCCTTCCGTCCGGTAACGGCGGGCATTTTATGACTTCCGGCTTGTGCCAGAAGCTCGGTAAGTGCGCCATGCCAGGCGCACGTCATGACCACCGGCGGAGCCGGTGGCTTGATTACGCCCTATAAGGGCAATGTTACTGACACCCCTTAAGGGGATACCAGCTCCTGGGTATACGCTGATCTGTGGCCAGGTAATGAGTTTTATGGCAACCTATTTGTCAGTATCTTCTTTCTCGATACTGGCACCCTTAAAAGGGTCTTTGTCCGTATTAGAATCGTATTCATCCATTACGGATTCATTCGTCTGTTGATTTTTTATATACTTTCGGATCTTGGCCTCATCCAAACCAACGGTGTTGACGTAATAGCCGCGTGCCCAGAATGAATTGCCCTTAAAATTGCGTCTCAGTCGGCTGTATCTTTCAAAAATGATCATGGTACTTTTACCTTTCAAATAGCCGACCATTGTCGATACCGAATACTTGGGCGGAATCGAAAGGCATACGTGAATGTGATCGATACAGGCATTGCCTTCGATAACATCAACGCCTTTATACTGGCACAGTCGCCTTAATATGGCTCCAATCTCTTTACGTAATTTACCGTAAATAATTTTTCGTCGATTCTTAGGAACCCAAACAATATGATATTTACACTCCCAAACTGTATGTGCTAAACTTTTTTTCATAAACACTCCTTTCGTATCAGGCCACAGATTCAGCACTGTCGCTATCGTACGGAAGGGGTGTTTATGTCAAATACTACAGCATAGCTTTTGCCATTCTCCCCGGCATAGCCGGGGGCTTAGCGATGGAGTTATATAGACAAAATGATCTAAATTGCCTAAAATGACTAAAATTATCGATAGAATACCTCAACTTTAGTCATTTTAGTCATTTTGCAATTTTTGCTCATTTTTCTCCTTAAAATACAACAACTCAATCCACACCGACTGCAAATTGTCGATACGGCACCGGTAAGCGCCTACCCGATCGGAATCGAGTACCCCATCTCCCTGAACGCTTCCTTCGCCACCACAAAAAAATCCTCGATGTCCTTTTCGGTGATCCAGCCCAGGTTGCACAATCTAAAGGTGGCCAAACCGAACATTTTGCCCGGGTAAATGGTAAATCCACGCTCGTAGCAGTAGTCATGCAAT
>CAMYLW010000502.1 GCA_947259475.1 Thermodesulfobacteriota bacterium | reverse complement strand
AACGAAAGTAAGGAGGAATATCAAGAAAATAATGAGTTTTTTCATAGCAGTCTCCTCGATCATGGCAAAGGTTACATTACATCCCTTAATTCACAGTTTGTCTGGATCTATTCTGTCACAAGATATGGGTTAATTTAGAGGTCGGACCAAGCTTCAAGAAATTAGTGGAGGATTTTTTTCCTACTTATCGGAATGAACTCCTTTGGGGTGGAAAGGGACTAACTTCGTGTCCCGAGATTCTAATTGAAAAACTTCAGCGTCTAATAAGCCGCCAAGTTCTACTAACAAATTTCCGTATGCTACCCTTCCTTTCACCTTTCCCGTTTTGGCAATCGTAAGGAGACCGGAGCAGGCCAGTTCACCCTCAACATACCCAGCGATGATGACATTTCCAGCTTCAATAGTACCGACAGCTTTGCCATCTATGAAGATTTCCAAAGTGCTACAGTTTATGCTTCCAGTGAAGGACCCCAGGATCATCACTTTTCCTGGCATTTTCATTTTGCCTTCAATGGCAGACTTCTCTGAAATGATTGTAATATCTTTTGTCTTATTTCTCATTTTTCCAAATATTCCTTTGCTGGATTACCTCTTCGACTCTTCCTCTCTCCAGTCTATGCCGTAGCCTAAGGGGTTCGCTGATGAGTTGAGTATAACGATATTGCGTTGAGATTGCTAGCGGTTTTCAACCCTAACGTCGCATACCCACGCCGAGGGAAAACGCGTCAGAGTGCGCTCCCGCCGAGGGCGGGACTGCGCGCAGGCTGGGACAGGATGAACAGTACTTGACCGTACGTGAGATTCTGTCCGAGGTGAGCACGTTCGCAGATGGCACACTATCAAGCGAGCCTAGCGATTTTTACCGGTTTGGGTATGCGACGTTAGGGTTAACTCTTCCACTATCAGTCGTAGCCGTTTTTCAATCTCATTGAGGATCTCCATTCTAGACTTTACCTCGTCTAGTTGCGTGATATCTTCTGGTTTCATGGTACAGCTTTGCAGTAGTTCTACCATCTGTTCATCTGACATGGGTTCCCCCCTGGCGTCTCGGCAATAGACCACCAACAATGGATAAACCTATGCAACTGATTAGAAATTACTTGCCTGTTAGCCCGGAAATTTCATGAATTGGTGTTGCGAGACTGTGAAGATGAGCGTGTCACCGGGCAACCGCAGGGACTTGAATCCGAGGCGTACTTGAACAGTACGTCGCAGGGTTCGAGACCCGAGGACGCCCGGAAGGACGTTCTTATCCACAGTCGGAGTAGCCGATTCATGAATTTTCCGGGCTCGGTCTGAGCGGTTCTGAAAGATTGTCGCGCAAGGAGCGAGTGCTAGTAGGAACGTGAACTGGTTTCAGACTACAACAACGGAGTAGGCTGTGTCAAATGAGACTAAGTGTTGGCGGCACAGTGACAATTCTATGAACTCAACAAAAGAGCGGAGCCGAAGTTTCGCTTCATAGGACGAGCGCCACCAATAACAACCACCAGGCAATAGCTAGGAAAATCATTACCGTTAAATCTTTTGGAGTAGGCGAAGGTATCATCAATCCATCCTGTTATTGCTCAGGCCAGGGCCGAAGGTAGTAAATAACCAATATTGGACAAACTTATGCAACTTATTGGAATTGTATTACTTCTTTTGGGTGGTCTGAGCGGTTCTGAGGATGTTTTAGGCAAGAAACGTGCCTGGCTACTGCCTTACAAAATATCGCTGCTTGACGGCTCATGGTCGGGCGACATTATCATATTTAAAAATAAAGAGACTGGGAAAAACAGATAAGAGAAGTGGTCAAAAGGAACTTGACATTCCACACAAGATATTCGCGCCCTAATTTGCTTCTAAAGAATCCAGCAGTAATTAGCCAATTAGTGGTTCTCCATTCTCTGTGGGAGCGGCTTTCTAGCCGCGATCTTATAACTCTTACAACAAATGACAGCAAAGCATAATGACCTAATGACGGCGTAGCCAAGTGACCAAAATAGCCTTGTGCCTTGCTTGTCCCGCCATAGTCACGCCCTGTCGTGACGAAGGCGGATGCCCTATGCCCTGTGCCTTTTCTCTTGATTAGCTTGGTCGGACCACCGACCCGCGACTCCTGCACTCTACTGTGCCATTATGGCAGCGACAACCGCGACCAACACAGGGTAATTCTCCAGAGACCCAG
>CAMYLW010000501.1 GCA_947259475.1 Thermodesulfobacteriota bacterium | reverse complement strand
TGAAAAGGTGGCCCAAGTGGAGAAACTTCTCCAATCTCCCGCCCAGGAACAAGTGCTCCACTAGCTAGTTTCCGCCCAGAAAAACCCTTTCTTAGAGCCAGCAGTACGCTCTCCTAGGCTGGCTATAACATTGACAAATATAGGCTGGATGATTATAGAAATCGCAATAGCGAACAACCTTTTCCATGAAGTTTTAGGGAAGGCGAGGAGGAGAAGTGCACGTATTTGGCCGCCCTGCTTCAGCCGGACTATCATTTGATAGATGTAAGGAATCAACCTGATGATGAAGCGAGACTACTATGAGGTTCTTGGCGTTGATCGTCGAGCCTCTGAAGAAGAAATAAAGAAGACGTACCGAAAGCTCGCGCTCAAGTACCACCCGGATCGAAATCCTGGCGACAAAGAGGCTGAGGACAAGTTCAAGGAGGCGGCTGAGGCCTACGAAGTGCTGCGCGATTCAGAAAAGCGCAACATCTATGACCAGTTCGGCCACGAAGGCTTGCAGGGCACGGGATTTACTGGTTTTGGTGGCTTTGAAGACATCTTTTCTACTTTTGGAGACATATTTGAGGACTTCTTCGGCTTTGGTAACCGCAGCAGGGGCCAGAGGACTACTGCCCGCCCTGGCGCTGATCTCCTTTACGATTTGCGCATCGGCTTCGCTGAGGCGGTTTTTGGAACCGAAAAGGAAATAGAGATACCGACCAGCGAAACATGTGAACCCTGTGGAGCAACAGGGCGAGAGCCTGGCACAGACGAGCAAGTTTGCCCTATGTGCCAAGGTCAGGGTCAGGTCTTGCAGGCGCAGGGTTTCTTTCGAATCAGCACAACCTGTCATCGCTGTGGTGGACAAGGCCGGATTATTACGAATCCATGCCACAGTTGCAATGGTTCCGGACAACAGAAAGTAACCAAGAAAGTATTGGTCAAGGTTCCTGCAGGAGTTGATACCGGTACCCGTCTCCGTATTCCAGATCGAGGAGAAAGCGGCTACCGCGGAGGTCCCCACGGAGACCTCTACGTACGGTTACATGTGGATCCACATGAATTTTTTGAACGGGATGGCACCGTACTCTATTGCCAGATCCCGATATCAATGGCTCAAGCTGCCATCGGAGATACCATCGAAATCCAGACTCTGGACAACAGCCGCAGCGTAAAAATCCAACCAGGTATACAAAGCGGCGAGATCATCCGCTTGAAGGGAGATGGAGTACCCAATCTGCGAGGATATGGCCGTGGGGATCTATTGATAGACATCCGGGTTAAGACCCCGGTGAAGCTCAACAAACGTCAGGAGGAGCTTCTACGAGAATTTGCCGAGATCGAAAATGGCAAAAAATCCTCTCAGAAACCTTTCAAATTCTGGAGTTGGGGGGATAAGGGGAAGCGGTCCAAGTCCAAACACAAACACTAGGACCTGCTGACCTGACTTCGAACCGCGGCTGATGTCGAGAAGGAACTCCCACGATGAACGTTTGGCAGAATCAGCACAAACAGTTTGATGAGCTTCAGGCCACTGCCCTATTCTGCCCCAAATGTCGCCAGGCAACACCGGTTCGGCAAAAACTTCTCCTTTTTCTCCCTGACGGTGAACTCCATGAGTATCTCTGTCAATATTGCGGCAGCTCAGTGGGGACCCTCGCTGAGGAGACTGGAATTCGGTTTATTCGGTGGTCCCCGCGGACCGCCATTTTTATATGCAAGCGCATAGCGCAAAGAGCATGGAGCATGGGGAAGATTGTAGATTTTGGATTGCAGATTGCGGATTGATGAAAGGCGCAAGGCTCAAGGCACAAGGCGAACTGATAGAATCCAGTAGCCAGTAGGTAAGAAAGATTCGTTTCGGGTTTTACCTTGCAAATGCTGGATTCTGGCTCCTTTTGGACGATTTGAACATCTCACCCTGAGCACCTGACCTTACAAGTTCTGCGTCAATAAGGAGACTGACCAGAATGATAGAGGTGGACAACCTAACCAAACTCTACGGCTCGTTGGTTGCCCTGCGCCAGGTAAGCTTTCGGGTGGACCAAGGGGAAATCGTTGGATTCCTCGGCCCCAATGGAGCGGGCAAAACCACAGCTCTGAGGATTCTCACCTGCTTCATGCCACCCACCTCGGGAACAGCTCGGGTGGCTGGACTGGACTGCCAGCAGCATTCTTTAGAGGTGCGGGGCAAAATTGGCTATCTCCCCGAAAATGTACCCCTCTACCCGGATATGACCACCCGCCGTTTTCTTGCATTTGCTGCAGCCGCCAAGGGGGTCTCCCGCTCTTGCAGTGGGCAAGAGATAGAGCGGGTAATGGAAGTCTGCACCATTACCTCAGTAGCCGAGCGGCTCATTGGGCATCTGTCCAAAGGTTACCGCCAGCGCATTGGTATTGCCCAGGCACTTTTAAATGATCCAGCCATCCTTATTCTGGACGAGCCCACCATAGGGTTGGACCCCACCCAGATAGTCGAAATTCGCTCCCTGATCAAAAAGCTGGGTGCTGAGCGCACCATCATTCTCAGCAGCCATATCCTTCCCGAGGTAAGTCAGATCTGTCAACGTGTCCTCATTATTAATAATGGCCAGATAGTTGCGACTGACACTCCGGCAAATCTCACCGCTCAACTACAGCGAAACCTGCAAGTGTATCTCGAGGTCGAAGGGCCCAGGACTGAGGTTATGCAGAAGGTGGAGGCGATGACCGGTGTTTTGGAGGTCAAGCCCACGAACGGTGAGTCCAGCTATCTCATAGAGACCAGCCGTGGCCAGGATTTGCGCCCTGAGCTGGCTCGCACAGTGGTGGAGAGCGGCTGGCAACTGCGCGAGCTTAAACTGCAGGACTTGAGCCTGGAGGACATTTTCATGCAGCTGGTAACCGATGAAGAGGCCGGGGAGGAGCAAGAATGAAGGGAACCTGCGTTGTCTACCGCAAAGAGCTGTACCGGCTTTTCGCTTCACCTATCTTTTATGTGGTTGCCTTCATCTTTCTGGCCCTGGTCGGATATTTTTTCTACTCGTCGGTTGCCTATTACTCTCTTTTGAGTTTTCAGGCCGGCAGGACTCCCTTCCTCGCTGAACAGCTCAATCTCACGGACATGGTACTTGAGCCGTTCTTCGGGAGCATCAGTGTTGTTCTGCTGCTCATGGTACCACTCATCACCATGAGGCTTTTCGCCGAAGAGAAAAAAACCGGCACCGTAGAATTATTATTTACCTACCCAATCTCTGACCGGGGGGCGGTGCTGGGAAAGTTCACCGCTGGCGTCACTGTTTTGGCTCTTCTTTTGGCGGCCACCCTGCCTGCCATGGTTCTATTGGAGACCTTCACCAATCCCCCTTGGCCCACCATCATGGCTGGCTATCTGGGCCTTTTGCTGACCTGTAGCGCTTTTGTCAGCCTCGGCCTTTTTGCCTCCTCGCTGACTCAGAATCAGATAATCGCTGCGGCTATAGCTTTTGGAGCCTTGCTGCTGCTGTGGATCATCGGTTGGGCCGAAACCCTGGTAGGTCCCACCCTGGGGAGTTTCCTTAAATATCTCTCCCTGCTCACTCATTTTGACAACTTTGCCAGGGGAATCCTAGATTCCCGCGACGTGTTTTTCTATCTTCTTTTCGCTCTGTTTTTTTTGTTTACCACTCTTCGAATCCTAGAATCTCGTCACTGGAGGGGGTAGTCGGCAATGATCAAGAAGCCTGGCAAGCTTACTCTTCTGTCCAATACCGCCTTGGGCTTTATTGCCTTCTTAGGCATTTTGGTTTTTGTGGCCCTTATTGGCGAGCGCCATCCACTGCGGCTGGATCTTACCGAAAGCAAGCGCTACAGC
>CAMYLW010000500.1 GCA_947259475.1 Thermodesulfobacteriota bacterium | reverse complement strand
GCTACTTTCGCTTCATCAACGAAATATTTGCCGAAGAGGTCTGTGTGCGCTTTCGAGACGACCTGGGTTGGATTCCAAACGGGAACCTCCACGGCGATGCACATCTGGAGAATTACGCCATCACTGATCAAGGACGCGGTCTCACCGACTTCGATGATGCGACAATAGGACCCGTGGTACTTGATCTCGTGCGGTTCGGAGTGTCAATACATTTGGCCTCCCGAGCCAATGGCTGGGAAGAGAAAGCTGAGCCGATAGTTCATAGCTTTTTCTCCGGCTATCGGGCTGCCCTGGAGGATCCTGGGCTCACCATTCCTCCACCCAAGCTGGTCTCTCGGATCCGGGCCCGCTTTACCACAGACCGCGCGCGAACCCTAGCAGCACGGGAAACTCTCATGCAGCCGCTGGGAGTGAGCCGCGAGGAGTTCAAACGGGAAATAGAGCAATATCTTGACCAGATGGCCGAGCAGCATCCGGAGCTTCCACCGCACTTCTTCGAAATCGAAAACGCCGGCCGCTTGAAAATCGGTATTGGCAGCGCCCTGGACGAAAAATATTTGTTTGAGGTCGAAGGACCCACCAAGGTCCGAGAGGACAACGTAGTCTTGGAGATGAAGGAGGTGCGTGATCTTTATGAGATCTCCTGCATCCTGTTAAGCGGTGCAAGTCCCGAGCGCCCTATTCTCATGCAGGCTCGCCTCGCCTACCAACCATACCGCTACGTGGGTTTTATCATCTTCGATCTTAGGAATGGAGATGAGAGAGATAAGACGTTCTGGGTTCATGAGTGGGCCGACCATTACCATGAACTCTCCATCCGCACCTCTTTCCAAACGGTCGCGGATCTTCGCGACATTGCCTACGACGCGGGCGTTCAACTCGGTCTTGGTCATCCGAAGAGTATCGCCGATTCCTACAGTGATCACCTACGCGGCAGACTGCTGATCACTGTGGCAGAGTTACAAGAAAGACTTGATTGGACCATTTCCGACCTCACCCAGCAAACTATCGCGGCCTGGAAGCAGTTCCGAGTTGAGGCAACCACACGAAAGGCCGGGCCAAATGGCGAAGAATAAGTTTTCTTTTATTATTTTTGCCCTGTACCTTGAGCCTTGAGCCGTTCCCTTCGTTGTGCCACCAAAGAGCATAACTCTTGGCCCTCTTTTTGCAGGGATTCGATGGAGAGTATCACCTTTGTAGTGGCAAGGTTAGGCGCACAGCAGGAGGGGCACTATGGCGGAAAAGATTCTGGTGGTGGATGATGAACGAGATGTAAGGGGACTCCTGAGCGACTTTCTTACGGAAGAAGGCTACAGGGTCATTCTAGCAAAGAACGGCGCGGAAGCCATAGGCTTGGCGGAGCTAGAGAATCCAGAGGTAATTCTTTTGGACATAAATATGCCAGGAATAGATGGCATAGAAGTGTGCAAGAAATTAAAAGCACAGGAAAAAACTAAATTCATTCCAATCATCATAATAACTGCGCTCGAAGATAGTGGTTTTATAGCGTATTTAGAGGGGGCTGATGATTTTGTAGGCAAACCTTTCAATCTTGTGGAACTCACTTTTCGAGTAAGATCGATGCTCCGCATCAGGCGACTAAACACTGAACTTCTGCTTGCCAAAGGTTACATTAGGCAACTGGAGAAAGAAGTCTTTAAGCTGCAAAGGCCAGATCTCTATATTGAACGATAGCCCGGATATTTCATGAATTACTTGCTGTGACCACGGATCTGGGCGTCCTTCCTGGCGTCCTCGGATGTCGGCACCTGCGACGTACCGTTCAGGTACGCCTCGGAACCAATCCCGCGGTAGCGCGGGACGGTTGCCAGGTGGCACGCTCATCTTTGTGGTCTCGCGACAGCAATTCATGAAATATCCGGGCTAGGTTTAACCCCTACTGCCCGGTCTCCAAAAACCTCACCACCTCTCACACTTACCTCGTCCCAAGGAATGATATCTTCGGCGCTCCTGGTAATACTTGATAGATGATTATGCATTCTCATATGAAGGCGCAGCAAAATCCCCCTCGATCCCCCTTTAGAAAAGGGGGAAGATTTTTAGGTGGTTTCAACAAATTCCCCCCTTTCATAAAGGTGCTTCAGGGTTTTCAGTGGGTAAGAACTGTCTTGAGGACTTCGTTTCATGATGATCATCAAGCGAATTGAATACATGAGCAGCAGCAA
>CAMYLW010000499.1 GCA_947259475.1 Thermodesulfobacteriota bacterium | reverse complement strand
GAGTATCACCAGGCGCAACCTCGACGACAAATGCCACGCTGAAATAACGGCCAGTGTTTATCAACGTTTGAAGGAGTAAACAAGTGACTGACGGCGGGTTCAGGCAAAGCAAGAGCACCGGGCGAATTAAGATTTATCTGATTGTTGGCCTGGCTCTCGTACTGGCGGCTTTGGTTTACCGTTACCTGCATGCAAGGACTGCCCGGAATAGGAGCATCTCTCCGCCTCCCGCCACTGCCACCCTGTCCGAGATTCCCGCACTCCCTGATCTTTACCCAGAAAGGCAGCGAAAGACTGAGGTTGAACGGGCAAGTATTAGAGAACTCCGACGGTTATTTGTGCGAGATATTTTTGCTCCTGTGAAACCTCTGAAAAAAGCCAAGCGCCCAACCAAAAAGGGCGGACGTGTACAACGACGGGTAACATCTCTGAAGCTCAGGGGTGTTATTGTCGGTGGGAAACACTCCATCGCTATTATTAATGACAAATTCGTTCGCACGGGTGAACGGATCAATGGATATAGAGTAGTACGAATTGCGGAAAAAGAAGTTTTGTTGAAGTCGGGCAATAAAACCATCAAATTAAGGTTGGCCAGCAATGATTAAAAAAACACCATTTCTTACTATGTTGGTTGGTATCCTGGCCCTTGCCATAGGTCCAGTGTCGGCGCAGTCTGTAAGGGAGTCGGACCAATTCCTTGTTGCGCAGCAAGCGAAAGATGCTGTATCCACCACTGAGCGAGGGAGTGGGCAACATGTCCCCGCAGTTGGAACGAGCAGAACTGCTAAGTATAAAGCCCGTTACAGGAGATTGATAAACCTCAGCCTGATTGACACTGACATTAGAGATGCTCTTTCTGCCCTGGCCATGGATCAGGAGATCAACATAGCCACAGCCACGGATGTCTCCGGGAAGATCTCCGTCCACCTTTACCAGGTAACCCTGGAAAAAGCACTGCATGCCATCACTCTTGCAGGAGGATTCAGCTACCACAAACACGGTGACGTCTACTACATTTACAAGCCCAAGAAAACCAAGGATCCGCAAATTGACAGGCTGGAGATGAGGATCTTTCAGCTCAAATATACTGATGTTGCCAAGGTCCAGGAAGTCCTTGGTGGCTTGCCGGGTATACGAATGCTCAAGTTTCATGAGCCGTCCAAGACCATTATTGTTGAGGACACCCCGGAAAACATTAAGAAAGTTGAAAAGATCATTGCTCATTGGGATACGATGCCCAAGCAGGTCATGATCGAAGCCAGAATCTTAGAGATAACTCTGACGGATGATATGGAATTAGGCGTTGAATGGGCCGCCATATTGGGAGACGTTAGAGTTGGCACCTCGAGCTTCAGCAATGCGGTACTGCCTACAACCCAGGAGGTCTCTCCGGTGCCTGACACCGGCTCAGGCCTTTTCTTCAACATCTTGACCGGTTCTGACACCCGGCAGTTTGCGGCTGCCATCGATGCCCTTCAGGAAAAGACCAATGTCAATACACTCTCAAGCCCTAAGGTCCTTGCTATTCATGGCGAACCTGCCAAGGTGCAGGTCGGTGGACAGCAGGGCTATTCGGTGGCCACAACAAACCTGGGTGTAACAACCGAGAATATCCAGTTCATAGATACTGGTATCGTTTTGGAAATTATCCCATATATCGACGATGACGGCACTGTATTGCTCAATGTGAAACCGAGCATTACTTCAGCTCTACTCGAGGAGGGAATCCCGGTAACCAGGACCGCCTTTGTCGAGACCTGGCTGCTGGCTGAAAGCGGGGAGACAGTTCTCATCGGAGGTCTCATCCAGGACAGCATAACCAAGACAAGAAGTGAGGTCCCGTGCTTGGGAGATCTTCCCTTACTCGGCCTTCTGTTCGGGAGCCGCGGTCGGAGTGTAGATAAGGTAGAGTTGGTCGTATTAATTACACCTTCGGTGGTGGATAGGAGGAAAAAAAGCGTGGATGAGATTGAAGCCATCATAAGAACCAAGAAGGTGGAAAAGGATATGAGAAAAGAACCGCTGCCTCCGTATCGGCAAATTTGGGAACTATCCAAACCCTGGGAAAAAACAATTGAGAAGCCGCACGGGATTACTGATCTAAACTCAAACGAATCTCCATGATCTGTCTCTGCCCGGCACGCGACGCAAGCGTCTGCGCTGCGCGTGGCACGCCCATCTACACGCTCTG
>CAMYLW010000498.1 GCA_947259475.1 Thermodesulfobacteriota bacterium | reverse complement strand
CCTGGAGAGCGACCGGCACGACCTGGCGCAGTTGCGCTCCATTCAAGACTGGTTTTTGAGATATGAGCTTACCGGCGTACCAGGCGTGGCCGAGGTAGCCTCTATTGGGGGTTTTGTCAAACAGTATCAGGTCATTGTAGATCCTAACAAGCTTCTGGCTTTTAACATACCGCTACAAAAAGTGAAGATGGCCATTCAGCGCAGCAATAATGACGTGGGCGGCAGACTGGTTGAGATGGGGGAAACTGAGTTCATGGTTCGAGGTCTGGGATACATCAAGAGTGTGGCGGACCTTCAGAATATTCCCCTGGGGGTAGTCGAAAAAGGAACATCTGTTCTGTTGCGCAACATAGCCACCATTAAGATCGGTCCGGAACTGAGGCGAGGCCTAGCTGACTACAACGGAACGGGCGAAGTGGTGGGCGGCATTATTGTCATGCGCTATGGGGAAAACGCCCTGCAGGTGATCCAGAATGTAAAAACAAAGCTCGAGCAACTCAAAGCTGGTTTGCCTCAGGGGGTTACTATCAAACCAGTCTACGATCGCTCAGCCCTTATCTTGCGGGCTATCGACAATCTGAAAAGGACCCTGGTTGAAGAAAGTCTAATCGTGGCCTTGGTTTGCATTATTTTCTTGCTCCATTTTCGCAGCGCCTTGGTGGGGATCATCACCCTTTCATCATCATGGAATGGCAGGGGATTAACGCCAACATTATGAGTCTGGGTGGCATTGCCATCGCCGTTGGCGCCATGGTCGATGCGGCCATTGTCATGATTGAAAATGCTCACAAACACATCGAGCACGATGCAGGGAAGAAACCCCACTGGGAGTTGATAGCCGACGCCTCCAAGGAAGTTGGACCGGCCCTTTTCTTCTCGCTCCTGATAATTGCGGTCAGCTTCCTGCCGGTATTTACCCTGGAAGCCCAGGAAGGCCGCCTTTTCCGGCCTCTCGCCTTCACCAAAACGTACGCCATGTTGGGTTCCTCACTGCTGGCCGTTACCGTTGTGCCTGTGCTCATGGGCTACTGGATTCGCGGCAAGATTAGACCCGAAGAAAAAAATCCTGTGAACCGCTTCCTCATCTGGATCTACCACCCAATTATTAAACTCGTGCTCAAGGCTAAGGTTCCGGTGATTCTTCTGGCGGTGGTTGTCCTAGCAGTAAGCTACCTTCCCTGGAGGTGGACGGGATCCGAATTCATGCCGCCTTTAAATGAAGGCGACCTGCTCTACATGCCCACCACTTTGCCGGGAATCTCGATTACCAAGGCCAAAGAGCTGTTGCAGCAGACCGATCGTATCATCGCCACTTTCCCTGAAGTACACCACGCCTTCGGCAAGGTTGGCCGCGCTGAGACCGCCACTGATCCGGCTCCACTTTCCATGATCGAGACCACAATTATGCTCAAACCAGAGTCTGAATGGCGTGAGGGCATGACCATGGAAAAGCTGGTGGATGAACTGAATAATGCCATCCAGTTCCCAGGGCTGACCAACGCTTGGACCATGCCCATCAAGACCCGCATTGACATGCTTTCCACCGGGATCAAAACGCCGGTGGGAATAAAACTTATGGGAGATGATCTTCAGGTCTTGAGCAATCTTGGTGCCCGGGTGGAGGCGGTAATAAGGGAGGTACCGGGAACCCTCAGTGCCTACTCGGAACGAGTGACCGGCGGTAACTTCCTCGACTACCGGATAAAACGCGAGGAAGCGGCGCGCTATGGCCTTACCGTGGGCGACATCCAGGACATTATTATGACCGCTGTTGGCGGTATGAACGTCACCCAGACGGTGGAAGGATTGGCGCGTTACCCGGTTAATATGCGCTACGGATCCGAATTGCGCGATACTCCGGAAAAATTGCGGCGCATCCTGGTGCCTACCCCCACTGGTACCCAGGTGCCCATCACCCAAGTAGCCGATATTCGTATCGTCAAGGGGCCGCCATCCATAAAGAGCGAAAACGCCCGCAAGAATGCCTGGATCTACGTTGACATCAGAGGCATAGATGTAGGGACCTACGTAAAGATGGCGCAAGAGGCTGTGCGTGAGCAAGTCAAGCTGCCCCCCGGCTACAGCATGGTCTGGAGTGGTCAGTACGAATACATGGTTAGGGCCCAAAAGCGGCTCATGATCGTAGTGCCAATGACCCTGGTAATCATCTTTCTTCTGCTCTATTTCAATTTTAAGAACATAACTGAGAGCCTCATCGTCATGCTGAGTGTACCCTTCTCCCTCACCGGCGGCCTCTGGTTCATGTACCTGCTGGGATACGACATGAGTGTGGCAGTTGGAGTGGGTTTCATTGCCCTGGCCGGAGTTGCGGCTGAGACCGGTGTGGTCATGCTTATCTACCTGGACCTGTCTTACAAGAAATTTAAAGCCAACTACGGGGAGAAGTTCAACCGCGAACACCTGTACGAAGCCATTGAGGAAGGAGCGGCACTGCGAGTGCGGCCGAAGATGATGACCGTAATCGCTATTATGGCTGGGCTCATGCCCATAATGTGGAGCCATGGCACCGGCTCGCAGGTCATGAAACGCATTGCAGCCCCCATGGTGGGCGGAATGGTGAGTGCCACCATTCTTACTCTCATAGTGGTGCCTGCCATCTATGGACTGTGGAAGGGGTGGAAACTCAAGGATTAACTCGAAATGCCGAATGAATCTGAAAGGATACTGAAATGAAAAAGAGGTTAACACTAATAGTACTGATATTGGTTCTGAGCTTTGGGTCCCTGGCCATTGCGGGCACAGCCCACCAAAGTCAGGTCGATAAGTCTGGTTCTCACTCAGACACAATGAAGAGCGGGGTAACCGGAGATACTTACACACATCAAGCGGTGGTTGAGGGAGTGC
>CAMYLW010000497.1 GCA_947259475.1 Thermodesulfobacteriota bacterium | reverse complement strand
TCGGCCACCTGATCCATCCTGGTGGAGATCTTGGCCAGAAAGACCTCCAATTGCAAGTCTAGCAGAGTTCGGGTAATGGAATAGAGCAGACCGGGGCGATCAGTAGTATAGACTTCGATGATGGTGTACTGGTCGGAAGAATGATTGTCCACCACAACTTCATCAGGCTTTGCAGGTGCCCACTCTCTTTTTCTTTTTTGCTTGGCAGCAAGCACAGCAAGCCTGTAATCCAGGGCGAGTCGCCCCTGTAAGGTCTTTTCCAAGTCAGCCATCACCTGCTCCCATGAAATCTCCATTGCGGGCTTCAAGGCAGCCACCTCGAAGGTCTGGAAGGCAACACCGTTTTTCTTGGTGTGGATTTTGGCTTTGCGGATGTCCAGTTGATTCAAAGTAAGTGTTCCCGCTGCCCTCGCCAACATACCGAGAGGCTGTCGGCTCATCAGGGTAAGCTCCCAGATGGATTGTTTTTCTTCCACCTGCCAGGACAAAACCACCTTTTCCAGTTGACGCTCCAATCTGTATTGGTTCACCACCTCCTCGGATGTTGCTGAAAGGAGATAACGGGAGGGAAACTGCTGAAAGTGCTGATCTAGCTCTTCTTTGGTCATCTCATCACCTAGCAACTCTCCCACCTCGCGTTTCAAAGATAGGAGCCTGGCCGCCACCGCCCTCACATCAGGATCACCCTTTTCCAAACGGTGCAACAAACACTGATAGAGTTCCAGTATGGGCAGGTCTTGCCAGTATTCCCAGGCCTGAGGACCGGTGGCGCGAAGATCTGCAAAAGAGTGGAGGGCAAGCATTTTCAGATGCTCTACCGAACCAATTACACTGGCACAATGTTGAAGCATCTGCTCATCATCTATATCTCGACGCGCCGCATTATCAGTAAGGAGCACGTGGTTGGCCACCAGGAAGCTGAGCAGTTCCTTCTCTTCAGCGCTGAGACCAAGACGCTCGCCGATGAGCACTGACATCTCACCTCCCCTGTGGGCATGGCCGCGGCCGCCGCTTTTGCCTACGTCGTGGATCAGCCCGGCCAGTAAGAGCACTTCTTTGTTTCTTATGCCCTCGAGCCATTCCGGAACTTGCGGAAAGTCGTCATCATGTTCACCTCTAAACAGTTTCTTGAGATCGGCGAAAGTTCTGAGATGGTGCTCGTGCACAGGGTGAAGGTGAAAGGCATCATGTTGGACCAAAGCATGGACCTCACGAAGCTCGGGGACAAGGGCTGCAAGCAGCCCCGTACCGTAAAGGGCTCTGAGAGTTCTAATCCTGGAGCTTTCCTCCCGGATAATTTCAAAAAGCCAATCGCGCAATGCAGACGTACCTTCCAAGTCTCCCGGAAGTTGGTGAGCCTGGCTCTTGGCCCACTGATACGCTTCCGCGCCCAGAGACACATCCAAATGGACTGCCTGGGTGAAGAGACCCAACAGGCCCTCCCCATCGCTTGCCAGCATCTGGCTGTCTATCATGAGCCTGCCGCGCTCCACCCACATGCCAGGCGCCACTTTTTTAGTGGTTGGCTCTTCTTTTTCTTTTTCCGCGGATAGCGCCCACTCCCGTAATAACTCCCTGAAGCGGTTGGCTACTAACCGGACCTCATAGAAATGGCCTTCCAACTCCTTCATCATGATTTCGACGGCGAGGAAATCCCCCTGATCCTGGTAGCCCAGGCTCAGAGCCACTTGCTGTTGAGCCTCATACTGCAATTGGGTTTCATGCCGTTCCCGGAGAAGCTGTAGATGATTTCTTACTCTCAGGAGGAAAAGTTCAGCTTTTTCAAGAGCCGAGGAGCTATCTGTATCCAGACTGTCCCTCTCAGACAAGGCATCCCCGCCATTGAGCAAATAGCCTGTCCAGCGTATCCGATTGAGCTCGCCAAGACTCCCTGCGCTGTACTCCAAATCCGGCTCCAGGATAAATGCTGGATCCCCCTGACCATTACGCCTTTCTTGCCATTCCTCGAGAAAAATTCTAATCGATTGCCAGCCCCTATTGGAGTCAATCTCCCGAACCAGCAACAACCGCAAGTCATCCACCAAGGTCCGCGACCCACTGATAAATCGACTATCGAGGATACCACCCAACCAATCAAAATTATTGAGGCCTAACTTCACTGCCTCATCTTTGGTAGCCGTTTGAAACTGGACGTCCCAACCCGCCTGCTCAAGCGGCTGCACGATGTTTTTCCTCCAGGCC
>CAMYLW010000496.1 GCA_947259475.1 Thermodesulfobacteriota bacterium | reverse complement strand
ATTTAAGATTATGGAATATAAATGGCAGGGAAAAATGTAAATAACTGTCATCCGATTGCATCTAAGATTCGGTCGACGAGGCTCTTCCCGTCTAATCGGTGATAGGATAGCGCTTCTGGAGGGGTGCCACAGGCGGGATGTTCCTCAACTGCAAATTTGATTAGCTTTTTGTCACGCAAACCATCTGATGACATTAAGGCATTTAACAACAGGTCCCCAAGACCTCCGTATTCGGAGTGATTATCTAAGGAAAAAATTGTTTGACCGTTCCCAATAGTTTCTGCCAGCCACGTTTCATCTATTCGGTTCAGCCAGGGTAGATTCACTACTTTCAAGGAGAATTCCTGCGCCGCAAGCATTTCGGCAGCCGTTAGGGCTTCATGTAACATTACTGGACCATAAGAAAATAACACAGCATCTTTTCCATCCTTCAATACGGTTCCTTTGCCGAATGAAAAGTCATAGTCCTCTGGCAAAGTTATTGTCCGTGGAGAGGGGGAAATTACTAAGCGCATCATGCAGTTAGCTTCTGCTTCTTCAACGCACCACTGTAAAGCACGTTTTGTCTCCGCGCCGTTGCAGGGCTCCAGAATTACACAATTCGGCAGGGCGCCAAAAAGTGAGATGTCCCGCAGACTCTGGTGTGATTTTCCTGGACCTGCAGGGATAAGGCCGGCGTAGTGGCACACATAAATTATCTTACTGTTTTCCGTGGCGTTGTTATATATCTGCTCATTTGCCCTAGAGGCCAGGAATACTCCAAAGGAATTTACTATGGGCAACAGACCTTGGAGCGCTAATCCCCCCGCCATGGAAACCATGTCCTGCTCTGCGATACCATTCTCGACAAAGCGCTCGGGGAAAGCATTCTCAAAAGGGCGCAGTCCACAGTCGGCAGACAGATCAGCATCCAGAACCACGATATCCTTTCTTTTGGCTCCCAGCTCCACCAGAGCCTCACCGAAGGCGTTCACCACCTTTTCAGCGGTGTCTTTGAGTTTTGCCCTGTGCTTATCCCTCTTCTCTATCAGTTCTGTGGTCAATGGGGAAAAACCAAATTCATTCAGGCGAGCGTCTATCCTTTCTAGAAGCTCTTTATAGCCTGCCTGGAAGGAATCATCATCGGGCGCGCCGGCGTGCCATTTGTAAAGACCCTTGCCGTCCCGTAAGGCGGTGGGGCCCTCCATAAAAGAAACACCTTTTCCTTTGACCGTGTCTGCAATCAGAACTTTAGGTTTGTCTTCTATGTGTTTGAACTTCTCGAAAACCTTTTCCAACTGGGAAAAATCGTGACCATCACATCTTTCGACGTGCCAGCCAAATATTTCGAACTTTTTTTCCAGGCTACCCAAGTCTATGATCTCATCCAATAGCTTGTCTGTTTGAATCTTATTGAAGTCAACTATCACTTGGATATTGGCAACATTCTGATGCACTGCAGTCTGTAACGACTCCCAAATTTGGCCCTCCTGCAGTTCCCCGTCACCTGTCATTACAAAGACACGACCACCAGAACCGTTCATTTTCTTGGCCACGGCCATTCCTTTGGCTTTGGATATTCCCATCCCAAGGGAGCCCGAATTGGCTTCCATTCCGGGTACGCTCACATCCGGATGACCATGGGTCCCACCAAGGCGCCTCAAATTTATAAACTGTTCTGCCGGGACGATCCCCAAGGCAAAGAAAACGGCGTAGTGACCAGGTGCATCGTGTCCTTTTGATGAAAAATAAATGTCGCGGTCCGGGTGGCTTATTCCAACTTCAACCGTGTTCATCTCAGAGTAATAGAGAAACGTTACGATATCCAGCGAACTGAAGCTGGAGCCAAGATGACCGGAACCTGCTCGCTTAACCGTGGCCAAAGCATTGGCCCTGCACATGTCGGCAAGTAGTCCCAATTTATCGTACTTTTTGATGTCGGCCGCGCGGACTCGCTGAAATTCTTCCTCCGGAATGAGCTTGATCTCTAGCATTACTCTGCGTACTCCTCTAATGTATATGGGGATTGGGCTATAGAAGGCAATCCAGCTTGACCACTGTCTATCAGTTGTTCAGCCAGGTTCCAGTCATAAGCACTGTTTACGTCAAATCCTTCATAGTCCTTTGTAAAAAATGGCATCAAAACATTTCCTGCTATGGTTCTTCCCTCAAAGACAACCCTCGACCAGGCTATCTCCAAGCTGGCGTTCTGGGCGTATACCTCTGGCAATG
>CAMYLW010000495.1 GCA_947259475.1 Thermodesulfobacteriota bacterium | reverse complement strand
TCTGACTGGCAGTCGTGACCTGAAGGATCTTAGCGGGCATGTATCAGTCGAGAGAGGCTTCTGAACAATAGCGTGCGTGTGGCTCCCATGAGGAATTTGCTCAACGTTCATCTTCATCCTTTTATCTCCAACAAATGCAGTCTAACTGTCTCCAACTGGCACTAACTCTACTTCAACCCTCCGATTTACCGTTCGGCCCTCAGGGCTTGTATTCGGCATTAGGGGATCCGCCTCCCCCATCCCAATAACTCTTATTCTTTCTGGATTGATTCCCTGGTCAACAAGATAGTTCTGAACAATTCTTGCTCGTGACCTAGAAAGTCTTTCATTGTATCTGTAAGATCCCACATTGTCCGTATATCCCCGGATGATGATCTCATGCTCAGGACTTAGCTTTGCAATCGCAGCGAACCTCTCCAACTCTATATAAGCCTCAGGGGCCATGCTGGAAGTTCTGTAGCTAAAATTGATGATCGGCCTGAAATCAAGGACAGAGCCTGCTTGCTCTGTGCGGTTATCGTTGTTTGCTTCACTGAGAGCAGTTTCCTCTTTTTCAGCTTTGCCGCTCATGCCCCTCTCTGCAGCAATCTGGACTTCTTCTGGCGTGTGAATCCTTTTGATTATGTGTTCATCCCCCTGTAACAACACAACGTGATTGGGCTTGATACGCAGGACCCTCACATCTTTCAGAAAATCACCCTCATGTACAATCCTGTCATTCAAAACGGCTATGCTGCTTGCGGAGTTTTCATCCCAAGCTATGGCATTCAACTTGAGATCAGGCAAGAGATCAACAGTCGCTTGAGGTTCGACAAGAGAAGTTATCTCAATATGTTGCGAGTCCGGCGAAGCCAATGCGGCCTCGTCAAAGGCTACAACTGGCACTGCTCCTTCCTGTGTTACTATGCCTTCGTTTTCAGGCTCTTTTTCAACCTTGTTGGCGAGTTGCGGTACATTTATCGGTTTCTTAATAAGGGTGCGGTGCTTTGCTGTCACCTGACTGAATTCCCAGATTTTTCCTGGTAAGTATTTGCTTCCCACCCCAAAATGAGACAGACCGAAAAGCACTCCGACACCTAGAGCCAAGAGCGCACCTGCGGAGGCAGCTCGCGTGGACCACTGTTTCGTCTTGGATCCGAACAAGGGTTGGTAAAGGGGGTCATTGGCCACTTGCGTTACTTCTCGCCTCCCCACCCCTTTTTTCCCTTTTCGGTAAGCCTCGTTGAGAGCGCGTTCTCCGAGCTGGTTTATTAACCGGGGTGTTCCCTTCGACCTCTTCCAGATGGTGTCCAGAGCTCCGGAGGAGAAAAGTGAAGGGTTGATGCAGCCGGCCTTTGCCAACCGATGACCGATATAATCGATAGTACTCAGCCTATCCATTACGGGTAGATTGCACCTGACGTCTATGCGTTGGTTAAGAGATCTAAGGCGCGGGTCTTGAAGTGTATCTAAAAGTGGAGGTTGCGCAGCCAGGATTATTTGCAGTAAATGAGCATTGAAAAGCTGTAAATTAGACAGAATTAGGATTTCATCCAGGATGGGGAGAGCAAGACGATGAGCCTCATCTACAATGAGGACCACTGGCTTTCCCTCGTGGTGCTGCTTTATGAGGTACCTGTCTAGCTCCTCCATGATAGATTTTCTAGATCCGTCGCCAACCGGAACTCCTAGTTCTTTATTTACCGTCTGCAAGAATTCCAGTTCAGTCAAAAAAGGGTAATTAAGATACCCCGATAGGTAGCCAGCGTGGTCGTGGACGTGGCAGCAGATAGTCGTTTTTCCGGTTCCCACCTCACCGAGCAACAGCATGAGGCCTGAACGGTTCTGAATACCCCGGCTTAAGGTGACCAAGGCCCGCCGGTGGTCAGTGGAAAAATAGAAAAAGGCGGGGTCAGGGGTATTCCCAAATGGTTTGCCTCGCAGTCCGAAACGATCCTGGTACATGTCAACCTCTCTTGAGGTAAGTGCCTAAAGTTCACAAAAAAGGTCTAAATTGCCTAAAATTTCGTCTTGGTTTCCTTTCACCCCAATCCGCATTCCGAAATCCGAAATCCAAACTAGCCAACCAGGTGGCTCATTTCAAAAATAGGCAGAAGCACTGCCAAAACCACATAGCCCACAAAAAACGCAAGGAACAGGATCATCACCGGTCCCAGAAGTGAGGTCAAGGTGGTCACACTGGTCTCAACCTCACTGTCGAAGGTGTCGGCGACTT
>CAMYLW010000494.1 GCA_947259475.1 Thermodesulfobacteriota bacterium | reverse complement strand
TTCTCCACGCACATCCTCTTATTGTTCAACTCTTCAAAACCGTTCAAATCGTAAAGACTCAAGGAGTCAGGAGTCAGGAGCCAAAAGCCAGAATGGAAAAACACTCTTTATGTTTTTTCCTCCTGGATTCTTCATCCTCGAGGATTATCCTTCCTTTTCAGTGCCTAGTGTACTCCGACCTCTGACTTCTGTCTGTTTGCGACGGACCTCGGACTACTGACGACGGACAGTCTACTTCCTCCTAATCTGCATGTGTTCCCACAGTGGACCCTTGAGGCCGAAGCGTCGCAGTTTTTCTTGCAGTCTTCTATCAATATTCACGTTTGAGCCAGGCAGGATCCAGTTCTTGTTCTCTTCCACGTGCTTATACAGCAAATCGAGGACGAAGGGCCGAACCGACTCCGCTAAATAAAAGGTGGGTTCGAGCATGGTCTCATCGGTGATAATGAGATCCTCAGAAGAGGCGAACTCCGCCAGTCTGGTACCTGGAAACAGCCGGATTCCTACCATGGCAATTACCGCTGTTGGCGACGCCTCCCCCATCAGAGCCAAGGTATCTCGAATGGTCTCCTTGCTTTCACCCGGCCCGCCAAAAACCAGCGAATGACAGAAAGATAGCCCGACTTTGTGGCAGAGCTCCGAGGCTCGCCGCACCTCCTCTGTATTAAATGACTTTCCCAGTAGCTTGAGAAGGCGATCGGAGCCAGCATCGATGCCAAATTCAACGCCAGTGCACCCAGCCTCTTTCATGAGGAGCAGCAAAGACTCCGTTACAAACTGGGGATGAAGGTAACAGCTCCAGCTCACCTGCAGATTGCGCTGCACCATCTCCCTGCATATGGACTTGGCATGGTGCGGCGGGAAATTGAATACATTGTCAACAATGAAAAAAGTATCCACTCCCTGATCACTGAGTTGCTGGATTTCCTCCCCCACTTGTTTGGGTGGTCGCAACCGAACCTCACAACCCTCTATCAAAGGATACGTACAGTAGACACATGAGAAACCACATCCCCGTTTTGTCTGGACGTTGCCCATCCCTCCAAAACGAAGATACTCTTCATTGGCTAGCTTTTCCCTCCAGGGCATGAGGAAATCCTCAGAGGGAAACCGCTCTGGTGCTATCAGTTGTGACACTCTGCTGGAGTTGGCAGAAACAACGCCGGCCAGCTGATCAGGAACCTGGCCTCGCTCCATGTGATCAAGGAAGTGAACGAGAATAACCTCCGCCTCACCCACAATACCGTAATCCGCCTGAAGGTTTTCTAACATAAGCCACGGCATCAGACTGAATCCGGACCCCCCCAGGACAATGGGGGCGGAGGTGATCTTCCTCAGATGTGAAACGACCTTCCGGTAGAAAGGCAGGTAGGAATGGGTATTGGGATAGGCCACGTTATCCACATTGCGCAGGGAGAGTCCAATTATCTCGGGAGCAAACTCGGCCACCGACTGATCCAGAGCTTCCCCATAGTCCTCTGTGAAACAGAGGTCCAGTATTTCATGCTGGTGGGAGCTATGCTCGAGCGCACCACTCAAAAACGCCAGCCCCAGGGGAAAGACCGGATCAGGAAGCATTTCTGTATTTGGTGAAATCAAGAGAATACGCATCACGGTCCTCTAACCTGACAAACTACCGCTTATTCACTGTTGGGATCTCCGTCCTTCCAACATTCCATCATTCCTGTTGCTTGGCAACAACCAAGCAAGCACTTCCTCCCCCAAAAGTAGAACCAATGGCTATCCCGGCGACAAGAGGCTCCTTTTTCACTGGAGCGAATCTTTGAGATTTTCCGGCCAGACCGGTAAGCTCAGGTCCTTGCACAGTCGGCGGAACAGTACCTTCGGCCAAAGAAAGCAGAATAGTTGCCGCTGTGAGCAGACCTCCACTGCCGAATTCTCCCACAAAATATCGGAGGGGAAGGCGAGGGATCTGATGCCACTGGGGACCAAAGACCTCCTCCAGGGCCAGAGCTTCTCCTCTTTCAAGTTCGTCAACCCCATTTGCCGCCAACCCGATTATACCGATCGCGCGCGCGTCAATCTTGGCTTCCTTTAGCGCGGCCCGCAAGCCCTCGGCCATCGCCTTGCCATCGACCTCATAGTGACCCTGGTTGCTGACTCCGCTGGTGAGTTGCAGAGACAGAATGGTTCCGTAAGTATTGCTCTGTTGCCTTGTTGGCGCGTCGGCCCTCTCCAACACTATACAGGTGGCCCCTTC
>CAMYLW010000493.1 GCA_947259475.1 Thermodesulfobacteriota bacterium | reverse complement strand
GATTTGTGCCGACACCTCCCCCAAGCTTCTGGCATTGCGCTCTCGTTCACGTTCTGCAGGCACCCTTTCCGATGGTGGGAGATAGTATTCTCGTTCAATCTGTGCAAGTACCCTGTCCAATGCTCTGTTGTAATGCTCTCGTTCACGATAGAGAGTTCTCAACTTCTCAATCACTTCTGGGCTTGGTCTATTCAATGTGTACTTACACTTAGGGCACTTTTTCTCAGATGGCTTGACCATTACGGTGAGCTTACACTCTGGGCATTTGACAACGTGGACTTTGACTCGTTTGATTTCGTCAGGATCTAGGCTAGTCATTAGGCTCCTCAGATTCAGAAAGGTTTCTTTCTAGTGGTCTGAAACAGGCAAGTAGTGGGTATCTCTGGTTGCAGTCCCAGCAAAAGAGGTATTCATCACCGTTAGACCAGGAGATATGTACGTGACCGCATGGACACTGTTTAAGGGATTCTGGGGGAAAAGGGGCTATACCCTTTGCCATTGCCATTTTTAGAGGCCAAGCACTCATTCTTTTTTTCCTCTCTCCAGTTGATGCCGTGTGCTAGTGAAGTTGCTGATGATTTGGCGTTACTGATGTTGCTTTTAGCTTGTTCGCGGTCTCTTAATTCTTCCACTATCAGTCGTAGCCGTTTTTCAATCTCGTTGAGAATCTCCATTCTAGACCTTATATCTTCTAGTTGGATGGTATCTTCTGGTTTCGTGGTACAGCTTTGCAGCAGTTCAACCAACTGTTCATCTGACATGGGTTTCCTCCCTAGTTTGTGGGCGATAGACCACCAACAATGGATAAACCTATGCAACTGATTGGAAATGCCTTACTTGTCTTGGTAGGTCTGTGCGGTTCTGAAAGATTGTCGCTCAAGGAGCGAGTGATAGTAGGAACTTCAGCTGCTCTCACAATACGACAACGCAGTGGGCTTTGTCAAATGAGATGAAGTATTGGAGGCAACTAGGCGGAAGTGTGGATTACATCCCTTAATTCACACTTTCCCCTCCGGGAACTCAGCACAGAATTTGGTGGCTTGATCTCAAGATGAAGGTGTAGATTAAAGTATGATATTTGAACTCTCACTAATAGGATGGGAGAGTCTATATCTTAGCGATAAGCCTGCTGTTGCATCTCTTTGGTCCAAACAATCCCACGAAACATACCTCGCTGGGCCTCAAATTTGTCTACTAATATGGAATTGTCTTTAGGATGAAGATCTCCTGTGACTATTACGGTTTCACCGACGTATCTGACCTTAACATCACGTGGGAGATTAGGAAGGAGATGATAGATACTGCCACTTTCTACGAGCACAAAGTCGGGCTCCGTTGCCAGATGAACGTCCATCCTATCCGATGGGCATTTGTGGCCTTTCATAGCGCAGTTTAATCCCTGTATCTCGCCCCAAATTGTTCGTGGAATACCATCGGCTGCGAAGGGAATTGTCAGGACCAGGAGAAAAGTCAACGCCAAAATAATTCTACGTTTTGAATACATAGTCTTGACCTCCTTTTGTATCTGTTATTAGCAAACACTACTGCCTGCAAAGAGGGGTCCCAAGCCTTTGAGGTTTCGTATCGGCATCTTCTGCAACGCCCTCCACATGACTTCCTCCAGAAGTCAGAAGACAGTGCCTGAGATGGGTGCGTGGATAGTCTGGTCAGAAGAGGACAGAACTAAAGTGTGGTCTCTCGAAGATTCGTTAGAAAAGGAGATCGAGCTAATTTCAGATTAGGTTACATGGGGGGGGGTGTCAAGAAAAACCGCAATACCAAAATGGTGTGCGCAGCCGAAAAGGGAAAGGTCAAGTATAGATTACATCCCTTAATTCACACTTCGGCTTGAATCTAAACAGGCCCAATATGTTGAGAAGTGTAAAATTGTTGGGCAACGAAAAGTGGCCTCATCGAGCGGCGCAGCCGGGGGCCGCAGCACCGATCAGATTTCCATCCAGATAGGGCTATTTCCTGTCAGCTTGCAGTTTTTTTCCTCCTCAGTTCCCTTATTCTAATGGCTTTCCCGCCCTTGCTTTTCCGGACTTATTCTTTAATAATGAAAAAACTTTGTCTTGAGACGGGTTAATTTTTCACCGATTTAACCCGGATATTTCATGAATGACTTGCTGCGACCACGGATATGGCCGTCCTTCCTGGCGTCCTCGGGTGTCGGCCCCTGCGACGTACCGTTCAGGTACGGAAACCAATCCCGCGGTACCG
>CAMYLW010000492.1 GCA_947259475.1 Thermodesulfobacteriota bacterium | reverse complement strand
AAGCCAGTCGGACAATTCGGAGTAGCGATGGATGGATTCCTCTTTCTTGAGCCGGCTACGAAACATCTCCACCGTAATAACCAGCAAGACACCGGTGGCATAGTAGCCGAAAATACTGGTGAAATGCCAGCTGCTGTCGTCGACCTGGAACCAGCGGATGCAAACTATGATTAAGGTCATCATGGTCATGTAGCCGGTAACCAGAAGAAAATGCTTCAGCCAGCGACTCCGGTCCTCCCCGCATTGCCGCCAGCGCTTCTGGGTCATAAAGTGGAGGACAAAGGTCTTTGCTTCCGTAATATAGAGGGAAAGAGGTACCTTGGTATCACTCATGATGAAGCGATACATTCTGAACGCGTTTGACAACAGAAAAGTGGACAGGATTGCGGCCATTATCAAATCGCCGATCTCAATCCACATGACCGGCGCAAAGGAATTGACCGAAACGCGATCGGTGATGATCGGTCCGTGGAAAAAAAAGAAAAGCAAAATGATGCCTAAGGCGAGGACGGCTAGCGCCCCTATCTCCCAAGCTGCCGACAGGTAAAAACGTTTGGCGAGCCCGGTCCAGTCGTACTGAGTGGTTAGCCAGCGGCGGGTTGCCATCATGGTCTCGGCCGGCTCGGCCTCCCGGGGACAGTCCTTGTTGCACTCACCGCAGTAATAACACAGCCAGGGCACGGGCGAACTGAGCAGCTTGTCTTTAAGCCCTAGCTGAAGATAGCGATAGATCTTGCGTGGAAAGGGATTCGTTCCCTCGGACAGAGGACACGAGGCGCTGCAGTTGCCACACTGCATGCAGATCTCCATACCCCTAGCCCCAAATTTCTCCACCTCTTTATACAGTTCCGGATCGACACTGGTATTCATCAATGTTCCTTTAATTTGTTCAAGCCGATGTGAAGAGGCTTTATGAGGGTTTGAGCCGTCATGAGACCGCATATTTCATGAAACATGCTCTAGCTCCCCAGGTGATTGCCAAATTGCCAGATCCAAACCCTAGATAGCGAGGTATCGGCCCCGTCTAACAGCCAATACACTTCTCGAGAATTTGGAGAAGCTCCTCTGTTTCCGGAGGCTTCTCGATATAGGCAACAGGCTCCGGCACTTTCTGACCCCTGTAGGTGTTGAGCACCTGTTGGGAATGGAAAAAGGTCTTTTTGGCGATTGCCGAGAGCATTATCACAGGAATGTTCTTCAGCTCGTCATCCGTTTTCAATTCCCGGTACATTTGGATACCACCCTCCCGCGGCATCATCACATCCAGAATAATGGCAGCTGGTTTGGTTTGACGGGCCTTCTCGATGCCCTCTTCTCCATTGACTGCGATGATTGGTCGATACCCGCTTGTTTCCAGCAGTGTGGTAATGAATGTCCGCATATCCAGCTCATCATCCACCACTAGAATCTTCTGTTTCTTCATGATATTCCCCTCCTGACTCGGACCGTTCCTTGTCACTTGCTAGCCGGGCAGCTTGAAGGCAAGCTCTGGGTTACGGATGGCCATTACATGGCAGTGTGCTCGCCTGGCGACATTTTCCACCGTACTGCCAAAGGTCTGTTTGTCCAGTTCAGAGCTACCTGAGGCACCCATAACTATGAAATCTACTTTGTGCTCTCTGGCGTAACGGACAATCTCTACAAAGGGCACTCCCACCCGCACGGCGAAAACTGCCTGGTTGCATTCCTGCAACCTATCTCCATATCGGGATTTGAGATCACTCTCTGCTTGGGCTAATAGCTCATCGTCAGCTACCTGTTCTTCCTTGTCCTCATTCACATACTCGTCCACTATGTGGCGCATGTACTTGTAACCAGAGTGCAGGACGTGAAGCATATGGAGCTGGGCGCCATAGCGCTGGCAGAAATCCACGGCATGATGGAATGCCATCTCCGCCTCCTCGGAGAAATCGCTGCAATATAGGATGTTGCTGTACTGAACCATAGCTTCCTCCTCTCCCATTAGGCCCCTGCCGAGGGCGATTCGAGGTTTGAGTTCTCTATTGGGTGAGATTCACTACCATTTTCCCGCTCTTCGGCTGGCCCGGTAGGTAGCAGGAGGCGAAATACCGAGCCTTTATTCGGCACAGATTCAACCTCCATGCGTCCTTGATGTTCTCGAGCTATTTTCTGGACGTTCATCAAGCCCAGTCCTGTTCCATCAGCACCTTTGGTGCTGAAAAAATTGGTAAAAATTTTTTCTCTGTCGCTCTCCTCAATGCCGCA
>CAMYLW010000491.1 GCA_947259475.1 Thermodesulfobacteriota bacterium | reverse complement strand
TTTGGCATCTTTTGGATGTTCATAATCTGAAGCTTTCAGTCCATGGAGTTTGGTGGGGTTCATAGGCAATTTTTGTGGGTCAATATCCTGGGTAAATGATCAAATTAAAAATATTTTAGACTTTCAATAGCCCGGGTCCTATCATTAATACGTTATCGGCGACCATTTAATTGATAACAATGGTTGCTTCATGGTTGTTTCTTTCTATGAGCGTCCCAATAGGTTCAATTCCCAATCCATTGCACAACAGTAATGATTCAAACTTATGGATCCTGTAAAGGTTCATGCTGAACAATAGTCCACCGCTTGTCTGGGGACAGTAAAAAGTATACTATATTATCAAAATATCCCTTATTTCAAATCTCTATTATATAATAACAGAAATCACAGATCATTTAATTGGCAAAGGCACTCACGGGGAGTTATTTTTATGAAAATTATGTTTTATAATCATGAAAGACTGGAAAGTATTGTTCTTTGATAAGAAAGGTCCATCGTGGTTAGAACTGGCAAGGCAAGCCTTTTCCTCTACAAAGAAAGGATTGGGCAAGAATCTCACATCCATAACGATGTCCGCCTCAGCTGGCACACCGTACTTGAAGCCGAAAGAAAGAACATTCACCTGGAGAGTATCCTCTTCCGGGTAAATTGTATACAGCCTGGAGATCATTCGCTTCAATTCATGCACGTTAAGATTGGACGTATCAATTACCCGAGTGGCCATTTCCTTAAGGTCTTTGAGTCTCTCAAGTTCGGCTCTAATTCTATCTAATACGGTCCCCTCTCCCACCAGGGGATGTTTGCGACGTGTCTGACTGAAGCGGCGCTGAAGGTCATCGTCGGTTGCTTCGAGAAAAAGAATCTCCAAATCGGTGCCCCGCCGCCTCAACTCACTGAAAACTTTGGGATAACTTTCCAGAAAGCTTGGCTCACGGATATCCATACCCAGGGCGATATGCCAGAGATCCTCGGAAGATTTCTCCCGCAGACTAAGGAAATCCGGCAGCAATGCCACCGGCAGATTGTCAACACAAAAATAGTCGAGATCTTCAAATGCTTTAATTGCTGTACTTTTCCCAGAACCAGATAGCCCGGTGACCACGACAACTCGCAACTTTCTATGATCATCGCCTCTGCTTTGCCCGGTCATGGTCACCTCCGTCTAGCCCGGATGGGAACAAAAGAATCCAGTCCCAATGAGAAATCGAGCCGACAAATTGGATATTTTAATATATTACAGTGATTAGATCAACAATGTGGCGAGAAAAGGATACAGGGGGACGCAATATTCGCCGGAGATGCGTTAAGGTCAGAATTCTTTGTCTTCCTCCTGGATTACTTGGAAGAGTGCCTCGCTGGTTTCAGCCTCAAGAAGCCGCTGGCGAAATTGTCCGCTTTTTAGCAACCGGGATATCTTGGCCAAGGCGCGCAGATGGATGCCGGCAGAGTTTTCCGGAGCTATCAATAAGAAAAAAAGGTGGGTCGGCCTGCCGTCCATTGAATCAAATTCAATGCCTTCAGTGCTGCGCCCGAACGACAGGACCAGTTCGTCTAGATCCTGAACTTTACCGTGGGGAATAGCTATGCCGTCACCGATTCCTGTACTTCCCAGCCGCTCCCTCTCCAGTAACACCGCCACTAAAGCCTCTTTGTCCAAATTGGCCTTGCAGTTCAACAGTGCTCCGGTGAGCTCTTCCAGAACCTCTCTCTTGTTCTTGGAACGAAGTTCTGGGATGATACAATCCTTGTTGAGGATATCCATTATTTTCATGAACGCTCTCAGTACATCTCTTGCCGGTGGCGACTTAATCCTTCAAAGCCACCCTTCCAATCGCTCAGTCCTAAACCAGAGTTTACCTGTTCTCTGGCTCTATGAGGCCATAGTTGCCGTCCTTACGTCGATAGATGACGTTGATGTTTTGAGTATTGGCATTTGTGAACACCAGGAATTCGCTGTTGGCAAGGTCCATCTGCATCACTGCCTCATCTACATCCATCGGCTTGGCATTAATCTGTTTTGTCTTGATGATTTGTGGCTCCCGGTCTTCCTCAAAACTCTCACCGGCCAGGATGTTCATTGTCATCACCAACGGCTTTGAACCACCATCACTCTTTCTCTTTTTGAGTTTCTCCCTGTTTTTCTTGATCTGAGCTTCGACCTTATCCACCGCCATATCGATGGCCGAGTACATATCTCCGGTTTCTTCTTGACCATTAATCCGGAGGCC
>CAMYLW010000490.1 GCA_947259475.1 Thermodesulfobacteriota bacterium | reverse complement strand
GGCATGCTTCTGTACATTCCTCACTTTAGCGAAGACCGGAAAAAATCGTCTCCGAAGTGGTTCAACAAGCAATGTCGTGTCTCGGTGCTTTCTAAGAATCGTTCTTATCGTGCCTGGCAAAGGCATCCATCTGACGAAAACCATGCCGCCTTCCGTTCGGCTCGAGCTGCGTGCCAGGAAACTGTATTTCGTGCCAAATCTTCTTTCTTGGCCAGTCTTGCAGGTAAGCTTGTCGTCTGTCCTTCCGGAAGCAAATCCTTTTGGTCCCTGGCCAATTGGATTTCTCGTAATTTTTGTGAGTCTTCTTTTCCACCGCTCCTTCCCAACGATAGATACAGTGCTTCTCAGCCTGTCGAAAAAGCGAACTTGTTTGCCAGCCATTTCGCAAGTAATTCCACGGTTGATGACACTGGGATGGTCTCACCTTCTTACCCTGAACCGGAATTTTCTATGCGCTCGTTGCGTTTCTTTGCCGGTACGACCCGCGATCGTCTTCGCCAGCTCGACACGAACAAATCTAAGGGTCCTGATGACATTCCTGCTGCATTGCTGAAACATTGTGCGCCTGAGCTGGCGCCTGTTATTACCAAATTGTTCAACCTTTCCATGCGGACTGGTGTGTGCCCTTCCAGTTGGAAGCATGCTGATGTCTTTCCGATTCCCAAGAAGGGCGATCGCTCCAACCCTTCCAATTATCGGCCGATTTCGATCACGTCGGTAATCTGCAAGGTGATGGAATCGCTTATTGCTGATGAAATCATTGAATTTCTTGATTCTCATCCTTTAATCACAGACCGTCAATACGGCTTCCGCCACAAGCGCTCTACAGGTGACTTGTTGGCCTATTTGTCTGATCGCTGGTCTTCTATTTTGGACCGTGGTGGTGAGGTGCCTGTTATCTCCCTTGACATTTCGAAAGCTTTTGATCGTGTTTGGCATCCTTGCCTTATAGCCAAGCTCCGTAACTTTGGTATCCACCCGACTACGGTCAACTGGATTTCCAATTTCCTCTGTGAACGTTCCATTTCCGTTTGCATCGATGGAGTTGTTTCTGAGCGACACAATATTTCAGCAGGTGTTCCGCAGGGATCTGTTCTCGCGCCCATTCTTTTTCTCATCTTTATCAACGATCTTCTTAAAACGACTGTGAACCCTGTTCACTCGTTTGCTGACGATTCCACATTACATGGTTGTGCTATGTCGCGCAATATCGACAACGCTCGCCAGGTCGCATCCGCCCAGCTCTCAGACGATCTTGATAAAATTTTGGCCTGGGGTAGGCACAACTTGGTTAAGTTCAACGAGACCAAAACCCATTGTGTTGTTCTATCTCGTAAACGGGATGCTAACCCTTTTCCTCTTGTAACAATGGGTGATGTTCCCCTGGCCACTGAGAGTCATCTAGCCATGCTGGGCGTTGATATTGATCATAGTCTTTGTTGGAACCGTCACGTTTCCGACATAGCGCGCAGTGCTTCTCGTAAACTTGGGTTTCTCTATCGTTCTAAACGTCTCTTCACTTCTATGCAACGTCTCATTCTTTACAAAGCCCAAGTGAGACCCATTCTCGACTACTGCTCTCATGTTTGGTCCGGCGCAGCAGCAACTTCTCTTTTGTTGCTTGACCGCATTCAGAAAAAGGCTATTCGGCTGATTGATGACCCTTCTCTCACTGCCGATCTTCAAAGCTTGGACCACCGCAGAAAAGTTTCTGATCTTTCTCTTTTTTATAGATATTACTTTTCTCATTGTTCTGAAGAGCTCTCCAGTGCTGTTCCGCTTCCTCTTCATTCTAGCTTCACGCGTTCCACTCGGCTTCAATCTTCCGACAACATGTATTTAGTCAAGGTGCCTCGCACCCGCTCTGTGGCTCATGCCGCATCCTTTTTTCCGCGGACCAGCATTCTTTGGAATAAACTTCCCTCTTGCGTTTTTCCTTCATCTTACAGCCTGCAAGCCTTCAAGCAGCGTATAAACAAACTGAGCCTCTCCACGTTATAGTTTTTTGGTATGGTTGTTCGTGCGCGAGTGTATTTGTGTGTATGTTGTTTTTTTGCATGGGGCTGCTTTGGTGGTATCGGCTGGCCCGTCCTCAGGCATTTGGCTAAAAAAAGAGCGAACCCGAGGTTTGAAAAAGATGATTCGTTGAGTAGGAGTAAAGAGGATGTAAATATTACGTCCAGACAGAGAGAAGCAACACATATTTTTCATCCTCTGCAGTAGTGAAAA
>CAMYLW010000489.1 GCA_947259475.1 Thermodesulfobacteriota bacterium | reverse complement strand
AGTTGATGCCCATGACCCATAAGAAATGATAAAATGATAAATGTGAGATGCGAAACTAGGGACCCGCTTGCGGGCCTGAGCGGAGCGGAGCGAGCGCGAAGAAATGTACAATGAGAAATGATAAATGACTAGCTGGTGCGACTATTATGGAAGATCTACTTGAAACTCTCAGGATAAATGAGGAAATTGCCCAAAGATTTTATGAAATTGAGATCAGTATTTTATCAATCCTCAATTTTAGAGACCTTTTCGAAAAGCTCCTTACCGAAATCAGAGAGAAGTTCGGGGTTCCTTATGTATGGATTTCAATGATCGACAAAAGCGAGGTCTCAGACCTGCTTCAGAGTTTGGAATCCTCAAAGATTCTCAAAGAACGGTTGAACGTCATAGACAAAAACACCTTCCTCAGTCTGGTTGAGAATGAGACAAAACCGATTCTCATCAGCGGCGATCTAAAGCCCTATTATCAGCTGCTTCCCCAGGGGCAAATGTACTTCATTCGCTCGCTCGCCATTGCCCCAATAACCCTCGATGGAGAAATTATTGGGAGTCTAAATCAGGCGGACCTTTCCAGGCTCCGGTACCGACCGGGGATGGACACGCGGTTGCTTGAAAGGCTTGCAGTAAAGGTATCCATCTGCTTGTCCAACGTCACTGCGCATGAGAAGCTGAAATGGTTCGCCTGGAGAGATCCGCTCACGGGCTTACTAAATCGCAGGGTGATGGAGAAGGTACTGCAAAGGGAATACAAGCGGGCCGTAAGGTACAAATCCCACCTAACTCTGGCATTCCTCGACTTGGATGATTTCAAGGTCGTGAACGACAAGTATGGACACGACCGAGGTGACGAACTACTGCGGTATGTAGCGGACGTTCTAGAGGAGTTGACTCGAGACAGCGACGTTGTTTCCCGATATGCAGGGGATGAATTCGTAATCATCCTCCCGGGTACCAGTACAAACGAGAGTCTCCTGCTTATCCAACGTTTACAGGACTATTTTCGGAAAAACCCCATGGATGTGGATGGAGAACAAATACCAATTTCCATTAGTTTTGGACTGTCTTCAATGGGGGATGTGGGAGTGAATAACCCTGCCTCCCTTCTGAAGAAAGCCGATGAGATGCTCTACAATGCCAAGAAGCAAAAACAGCAACAAGGTCTTGAGACCACGGGTTAACTATCCTTTCTTCAGCTTGTTTCCCCACCGCTCAGTAGCCACCCCAGCATTCCAAAAGTAAGATTGTGAACCTTGGTGAAACCTTGCCTTTTGAGCCGATAGGCGACCACAGACGAACGGTGGCCCGTCAGGCAAATTACAACCAAAGGTTTGCTGGGATCTTGAGATTTGAGTAGTTCTGGGTGAAACAGCAGTTCGGGGTAATTCTTGGCGCCGTCTATATGGAAAAGCCTATACTCCGGCGTTGTCCTTACATCTATAACAGTATAGTTTTCTACCTTCAGCCGCCATGGGAGCAGGGGTTTTACACCCAAGGCCCACCAGCCAAACTCCCAACCGGAGATAAAAATTATGACTACAGTGAATCCTATTAGGGCTTTTTTCATTATTTCAGTTTACTTAAAGAGGGGAGGGACGAGGGCTAGGTGATCTGGTGGACGTCCAGAATTCTTATCCGGTATGTTAGAGTTCTCCCGGCAAGAGGATGGTTGAAATCGAGAACAAAATGATCATCTTGAATATCACCCACGAAACAGAGGCCTTCCTTGCCAGGTTTTACTTCCACCTGAAGGAGCGTACCTTTCTTCAGTTGTTTGCCTTTGGGAAATTCCTCCAATGGCACCCGCAGCACCCTTGAGTCATCAAACTCACCAAAGGCTTCCTCAGGCTCAAGCATAAATTCACGTTCTGCCCCAGGATCCAGGCCAACGATTTCCTGCTCGATTGTCGAAAAAACCTCACCTGAGCCAAACTTAAAGACCAAGGGGTTCTTGTTGTTGGTACCCAACACTCTGGTCCCTGATTCCAGGAAAGCGTCATATTCCATGGTTACATAAGTTCCGGGGCCAACCTGTGGCATAAATAAAACCTCGTCAACTGGCGGTATCAATAGTTTGAAATGGGCCTGGGAGTAATCTCTGAGAAATTCATGAATTGGGATTATAACGAATTAGTGAGCGCATGGGAACTACCAATGTGTCAGCTTGGCTGAGGTTGACTCCATGGTACTGAAAGGGGATAATGCGCAAAATTCGGTATCGTTAAGGTAGGAA
>CAMYLW010000488.1 GCA_947259475.1 Thermodesulfobacteriota bacterium | reverse complement strand
GGAAGAAGAACGAGAAATGGAAAAGATAGCGCGTCTTATTGCCGAGATCAACGCACATGGCTATAACCCACATGCGGAATGAACACGCATAGAGCATAGGGCATAGAGCATGGGGAGATAATTGCGAATTGAGAATTTTAAAAAAACAGAAAACAGAGATTTTCCTGTGGGAGCGGCTTTCCAGCCGCGATCTAATAGATATGGATAATACTATGGACTAGAATCGCAACCAAAGGTTGCTCCTACATGACTTGTATCAATTAACAGCATTTCTGTAGGAGCTAGCTCTGCTTGCGAAAAAGGCTAGTTTAAGAATTCCTGATCTTTAGAATGTAGGTTGAGGATTTCGATATTCGGATTTCGGATTTTGTGAAGTCTTTCAAGTAGCAATTATTGATGGAGACTCAAGATATGGAAGGCAGAATAACAACAGAAATGAGTGCCGAAGATAGCCTGGGCATGTTGCGGGATGCCGATGGGTATTACCTGTGCAACAACGAGCGCGACGTGTCTCAATCTGACTTCAAGAATAGATTGATGCCCATGACCACTGTACGGGTGGCTCCTCATCGGGAAGCAACCGGGTTTTTTTCCCTTGAGGTGAGTGGCGGTGCTTCCCTGCATGTGGACCTGATGCGCAAACAGGTAAATCCTTTTGAAAGGCTACGAATTGCTCGGAGGGCTATGCCAAGAACACTGCTACAAGCCGTGTGTCGTGGGGCGAGTATGTTTGGTTATCGGCATTATCCTGAAAACGTTATTCGGTTTACAGTGAGGGAGTTCGCCAAATATATTGATGTCTGGCGGGTTTACGATTTTTTAAATCATGTTCCCAATATGATTCCAGTTTTTGAGGAGGTTCAGCAAGCAGGCCGGATACTTATGCCCAGTATTTGTTTCAGTACTGGCAAAGAGCACACAGATGAGTATTACGTGGAAAAAGTTAAAGAAATCTTGAATGTGACCGGGCCAGATGTGATCATTTCCATTAAGAATCATTCAGGGCTGGGAACCCCTAAACGGTTAGGCCAGTTGGTAAAGGCAATTAGAACATCTTGCCCAGAGGTAATACTGCACTATCACGGCTGCAACACCGATGGCAATGATATAGGGCGGATGATTGCCTCTGTGGTAGCAGGGGTCAAGATCTGCGATGTGGCAGACCACGGCCTGGGCGCAGTTTATGGTCAGGCCCCTGCACTCACGCTAATCCACAATCTTGAAGACTATGGCAAGAAGGCCATTGGTGTGGATGTTAAAGCTCTGGTGCAGTCATCAGATGTCTTGCGGGTAGAGCGCAGGATCTATGAGCCATTTGAGAATCTTTTTCGCGGGCATGACCCAACCGTGGCTTCCTACAAACTCACTGGCGGTGCGGCCGGCAGCACCTTCGAGCAAGCGGATAAAGGCGGCTTTCTTGATCGGATGCCCGAGATTCTTGAAGAGATGGGCAAAGTGCAGGTGGAACTTGGTAATTGGTGGTCAGTGACTCCAGGATCACAGATACTCTGGACCACAGCGGTTAACAACGTGCTTTACGGCAAGTACGAGCGACCTTCACTGGATCTGAAAAATCTCATCATGGGCAGGTACGGACCGTTACCTTTTTATGATCCTCAAGAATGGGTTTGCCAAAAGGTGCTTGAATATCAGCGATCAGACGGGAAGAAGTGGCACCAGATTATTGCCGAAGAAGGGGGAGTAGTAAAGCCCCGGGATGCAGACTTGGAGAGAGAACGCGAGAAACTTGAGAACGAAGTCGGGCGGCCGGTTACCAATGAAGATTTGGCTCTCTATTTGCTATACTCCTTCGATACCGTTTCTTTTCTTAAGTTCGAAGCTCGTTATGGTAAGACCTGGCTTCTACCACCGGAAGTATGGTTCCGACAGGGTGGCTTCGAGGCGGGTGAGATCGTTACCTTTGAAGACGAGCAGGGCAAGCCGCACCATATTGAAGTAATCTCAACCCGTAGAGAAGGCGTTACGGTGATCACCTCGCTGTTAGTGGATCACGAATTCAACACCCTGACTGTGACCCTTGAGGGGGCAGATGCCTGTCCACCGCCGGCCTAGCCCGGGCAGCGGGCAGAAGAGCTCAGCTCTCATCGAGCTTTGCGTCATATGCCTTCGGCGTCATTAGGTCAATACGCTTCGCTGTCATTTGTTGTAATTGGTAGAGGATAGGAGATAGAAATCAGAGGAAAGAGATTCTCCTGTGGGAGCGGCTTTTA
>CAMYLW010000487.1 GCA_947259475.1 Thermodesulfobacteriota bacterium | reverse complement strand
CCTATGTACCAGGTTCGGACCCACCCTAACCCTCCCCCGTCAAGGGGGAGGGAATTGTAAGGTTATCGGACACGGGAGACAGGGGGATTTTTTATTTAGCCGGTACGGTGACCGGCCCTACTGATTAGAACGCTGATAGCTCAAAAAATGATTTCTTTCTATAATGTAAGTAAATCCTTCGCAAAACAGGATATCCTTTTAGATTGCTCCTTCCAGGTAAATGCTGGTGAGCGGGTAGGTATCATCGGCGCCAACGGCTCCGGAAAAAGCACGGTCTTTAAACTCCTCCTCGGCCTCGAACACCCTGATCAAGGTCAGATTTCTAGACCCAAAAACCTTCGCCTGGGTTATCTCCCCCAAGATGTCCTTCATTTTCATGGCAAGACGGTTCTGGAACAAGTCATAGATGTGGCGGAGGAAGTTCAAACAATTGAAGCGGAGCTCTCTCTGCTGGCCGATCAATTGGAACAGCCTCTGCCTGAAGCTGAATTGACAGCAGTGGCACAACGCCAAAGTCGTTTGCTTGAAGAGTACCACAGGCTCGGCGGCTACGATCTCGAGGCCAGGGCCCGCAAGGTACTCGCGGGGCTCGGTTTCACTGAGAAGGATATGGACCGGCAGGTGGAGGAGATGAGTGGTGGCTGGGCTATGCGTGTTGCTCTCGCTCGCATCCTACTGGCAGAACCGGACCTGATCCTACTGGACGAGCCAACCAATCATCTTGACCTTGATTCACTTGTGTGGTTGGAAGAGTATCTTGTTCAGATCACATCATCGCTCATGCTTGTCTCCCACGACCGGGTTTTCCTCGACCGAGTTGTCCACCGTCTCCTGGAGCTGGAAAATGGACGATTGACCTCATATTCAGGAAATTTTCAACGCTACCTGGAAGAAAAAGAGAAAAGACTGCAGAGCCAGTGGGCTGCCTATCGCCATCAGCAGGAGCAGATTCGTCAAATCAAGCGGTTTATTGATCGTAATCGAGCGCGCAAGGATAGGGCCAAACAAGTGCAAGGACGTCTTAAGATGCTTGACAAAATGGAGCTGATTGAGCCTCCTATCTCGCCTGACCGGTTTTCTTTCACCTTTCCACCGCCATCTCGTGCTGCCAAAATTGTGTTGGAATTAAAGAAAGCTTCCAAAGGCTATGGTGATCAGCCAGTAGTCAGTGATATCGACCTCACCGTTCAGCGTGGTGATCGTTTTGCACTCATCGGTCTAAATGGAGCCGGCAAGACCACATTGGTGAGGTTAATGGCGGGAGTGTTAACTCCCGATAGTGGCGAGCTAGTACTTGGTTCTGGGGTAAGAATCGCTTATTTCGCCCAACAGCAATTGGAGCTCTTGAATCCGCAGCAGACAGTCTTGGAATCCCTTCAGTCGGTTGCTGGTGACTTGGGCCAGGGACGTCTGCGCAACCTGCTGGGCGGCTTTCTTTTTCGAAACGATGAGGTGGACAAGTTCGTATCAGTACTGAGCGGTGGTGAACGAAGCAGGCTTCTTCTTTGTCAAATCCTGGTGCAGCAAGCCAATTTTCTCTTGCTGGATGAGCCCAACAACCATCTGGACATTCAAGGCCGGCGCGTTCTCGAGAAAGCCCTGGAGATATACGATGGTGCCATCTGTCTGGTGAGCCATGACCGTCATCTCATCAATGCTATCGCCAATAAAGTTCTGGTACTTTCAAACGGTCGGCTGGAGATGTTTCACGGAAATTATGATGATTACCAAGAGGTTTGGCAGCAGCGGTTGCAACCCACGTTACCTCTGCCGAAAACCGAAGCGTACCGAAGTGAAACCATTTCTGCTTCTAAGAAATCCAAAGAGCAAAAACGGTTGGAAGCGAAGTGGAGGAATGAACTCCACAGCAAGAAGGCGCCGCTCACGAATCGACTTGAAGACCTGGAACAGACCATCGAAGAGATCTCCGGCCGCTTGGACGAATTGAACCACCTCCTGGCAAAACCGGATACCTACGAAAATGGAACCGATATAGCGGCACTTAACCGTGAACATGGCGAACTGAAACGCTCTCTGGAAGAACACAACCGACAGTGGGAACAAACGGCCATCGAATTGGAGACGCTGGAGGAATCCTTTTGGCGAGACAAATCACCTGGCCAATGATGGAAGGACTTCCATAGATGGGTGGTTCTTGCTGTGTGGGAGAGACTTCTGCCGGGGCAGCTTGTCGACTGGGAGCTGGGCAAAATGTTGACTTTTTCAAGGGAAGGTGAT
>CAMYLW010000486.1 GCA_947259475.1 Thermodesulfobacteriota bacterium | reverse complement strand
GGCAGAGTTTCCATGGTATATTCGGCCGGCATGAGAAAAGTTATCCGGTACTTCTCGCCCACTCTCATTTGATTGACCGGTGCGGTCATGGAGATCTTTTCGGATCTTGCTTCTTGAGAAACCGGAGCGGTCATGGTGATTGACTGCTGTTTGCGATTCTTCCCAGAAATATAGTCGAAAAGCCGCCGGAAGCCCTCGTTTCCTACTTCATCAAAGTCTCCCTCCACCATGGTTTCTGCCACGATGTATGGTCCGTATTGTCTCAATTCAAATTTGCCTTCCGTCTCCACCACAGTATACTGAGCCCTCTCTATTGCCATTGCATCCTCAACTACCTGGGGTAAAGTAATAGAAAACAGCAGGATAAGGAGAAAAACACAAACGTTCCGGTATTTCATTTTTCATAAACTCCAAGCTAATCTCATTTATCCGGCGGTCTCAGTTTTGTTCCAAAAATCAGAACAAAAGCTATTCCTATAATACCGAACAGACCAACCTTGCTTACTTCTTCAGGGCTGGGGTATTTCTTGTTGGGGTAACGCCAAAGGGTGATTCTGGGGTCCAGTTCCACGGACCTCCTGTAATCCGCTCTTGCCAGCTCATCCTGGCCCTGTTTCCAGTAAATCTTGAACCTGGTTTTGTAGGCGTCTGCCTTGCTGCGTGGATCACCCTTGAGTTCGATGGCTCTGGTGGCGTCCCGCATGGCCTCCGCCTCCCTCCCCATCAAACGATACGTTTCAGCTCGGTTGGCGTACGCTTCAACTTGCTCTGGTTCCAGCTCCATGGCCCGGGTGAAGTAGTAAAGAGCAGGTTCGTAAAGGCCTTTTTTCTGGTAACCGATTCCCACCATTATGTAGGCCTCACCCGTGGCAGGGGCAAGTTCTAGGTAGGTCAGATAGTCTTGAATGGTATTTTCATAGTTCTCTTGATAATAGTAAAGTAACCCTCGTTTTTCGTAAGCCTCAACCAGTTTAGGGTCCAATTCTAAAGCCCTGGTGTAGTATTCGATCTTCTTGCGGGTCACCGAGCTTTGAACACCCAGGTTGAAGTATTTCATCGCATCTTCACTGTGGGCGGGGCCTGCGACCAACAACGTTAAGGGCACAAGTAAAAGTATCAGCCTTTTCATCTTTTCCTCGTTCTCGCTGCTCAAGGTACACTAACGAAGATCTCAGGTTTCAACCTGAACTCGCTAAAACTAAACATCGAAAAGAGAAAGTGCAAGGGCAGATTGTGTTTTTGAGCTTCGGCCAAGACTTCTCACTTGCAATCAAACACACAATTGACTCAGGTAAAATGGCTGGTTACCATGATGTAATTTGAATGAAATTGAAAGGAGCATATGGAATGGAAAATACCATTGACCTTATGAGCATATTCGAGCATGACTCACAATTTCAAAGTCTCATGAAACGTATGCTCGAAAATGCAATGGAACACTCTTTCCATGGGATCATGATTACCAAGGCCGAGCCTGGATATCCCGTTGTCTATGTTAACGATGCTTTTGCAGAAATCACAGGTTACAGCTCAGAGGATATTGCGGGTAAATCACCAGCTATGCTGCAAGGGCCGAAGACGGATCGCGCCGTATTAGATCGGCTGAATCAAGCACTATCTGAAGGTAGACTCTTCCATGGTGAAACTATTAACTACCGAAAAGATGGTTCCGAGTTTGTCATGGAGTGGAAGATAGTCCCTATCAAAAACGAGAAGGAGGTGACCTCTCATTATCTTGCCCTCCAACGAGATGTTACTAAACCAAGAGACAGTCGGTAGAGCTCACAAGCTAAAAAGTCATATATGATAAAAGCCATTATCTTCGATTTCGGCCGCGTAATTTCGGCCCAAAAGCCGTCTTCACTCTTCCGTAGCTACGAGGATGAACTGGGGCTGGAGCCTGGTACGATTAACTCCATCATGTTCGACAGCGAGACGTGGCAGAAGGCATTGGTCGGCCGCAAAACGGTAGAAGAGTTTTGGTACGATATCGGTCCTGAACTTGGGCTGAACTCCTATGAGGAAATCGATGCTTTCCGAAACCGATATCGGGACAATGAGACCATCAACACGGACGTACTGAAGCTTATCCAAAAACTGCATGGCCATTACAGGTTGGCGGTACTTTCCAATGCTCCGCCGGGCTTGAGCCAATGGTTGGCTGAGTGGAGAATACTGGATTTTTTCGATCTAGTTTTTTGCTCCGGGGATGAGGGAATAGCCAAACCCGATCCCAAAG
>CAMYLW010000485.1 GCA_947259475.1 Thermodesulfobacteriota bacterium | reverse complement strand
GCAGCAGTACGGCCGTACATGTTGTAGCGTTCCCCATTGGAGGTAAGACGACCATGGAATTTGCGGCCGTACCAGGAGGCCCGGCCGCGCTGAGTGAATCCGGTAGCTGAGGCGAGGGGATAGTAGCGCTTTCCATACACTTCGTAAGGTGCGCTTTTCTTTTGAGGCCTTTTGGTTGTGGAGTAAGAGTGTGTATTTTGGGGAGGAGAGGTACTACAGGCACAAGCTGCAAAGACAATGAAAACAGCAGCCAGGAAGAGGCAGTAAGAAATAGAGTGTGAACCCAAAGAAGGCCGAAGTCGGCGAACAAATCCGAATGACCAAGGCACCGTATCAGAAGCGTTAGTTAGCAAGGTTTTGAACATTAGGGTTAATTTTCCGCCTCTTCCTCCAATTTAGCCAGTTCCTCGAATCGGATGTCGAAGCCGAGAACACCAACTATGTCGTCTGAGACATCACGAATGGGTGCTGAAACCGTGATGCAGAGAGCACCGGTATAGATGGATTTGTAAAAATCGGTAATGTGAGGCTTACCGTCCTTGATGGGGTTTAGAAACCAAGAACGGTCAGAGAGATCTTCACCGATCACTGCCTTTTCGTACTTGGCCCGATTGGCAATATGGGTAATATTGCGAGTAATCTTAATTCCCTGCCGGTCTGTAACGTAGATGTACTGGATAAAGGGGTTGAGATCCAAAAGGGACTGAAGGACCGGTTCTTGACGCGCCTGGTCCATGGATTTGATCTCCTCAGATTCCACCACTTCCTCCACCAGGTGGGCTGCTAGAGCATGGGCCTTTTGTTTCAAGAGATCAAACTCACTGACAAAGTACTCCGGTAGATAATGGCGGGCCCAGTGTTCCATCTCCTTGCGAGAAATACTAGTAATGCGACCCTCTTCATACTCTTGCATAATCCTTTTGTGAATTTTGACGATACCGGGATGGCGTTTGTTAATTGCGTTCTCATCCTCAAGTCCCAAGCGGGCATTAATCCAATAGGCCACACCAGCGATACCTGTCTTGTCGGTAATGGTAATGCTGACGGGGCGTTTGAGGATGCTTTTGGTGTCGAAAATGTTATAGATCTCCTCATTTTTGATAAGACCGTCGGCGTGAATGCCTGCACTGGTTGCATTGAAATCGCTTCCGGCAAACGGATAGTTCGCGGGGATTTTGTAGCCCAGTTCTCGGGTAAAATAGTTGGCTATATCGGTGATGGCGGTGGTGTCAATGCCGTTGTCATGGCCCATAAGGCTGATGTGTTCGATGATAAGCCCCTCCACCGGTGCGTTGCCTGTACGTTCACCAAAACCCAAAACGGTACCGTTTGCCGCAGAACATCCGTAAAGCCAGGCAGTGGTCGCATTTATAAGAACCTTATGAAAGTCGTTGTGCCCATGCCATTCCAGCAAGTGCCCCTCCACCCCGGCATCATCTATCATCGCTCTTACCAGCTTAGGTACACTTCGGGGCAGGGCAGCGCCAGGATAGGTAACCCCAAAGCCAAGGGTGTCACAGAGACGGATCTTGATGTCAATGCCACTCTCCTCCCTGAGCTTCATTAGTTCAATGGCAAAAGGCACACAGAAGCCATAGATGTCGGCACGCGTTATGTCCTCGAAATGGCAGCGTGGCGTAATGCCCTTGTCAAGTGCAGCCCGGACAATACCGAGATATTTCTCCATGATCTTGGCCCGAGTACTATTGAGCTTATAAAAAATATGGTAGTCGGAGACCGAGGTGAGTATTCCGGTCTCTTTTAGACCCATTTGCAGAACCAGATCCAAATCCTGCTCCACAGCCCGGATCCAGGCGGTAATCTCTGGATACCGGTAACTCTTGGCCAAGCAGCGCTCCACAGATTCCCGGTCGCGGCTACTGTAGAGGAAAAATTCAGTCTGCCGGATTATGCCGTTGGGCCCACCCAGTCGATGCAAGAAATCGAAAATGGTCTCTATTTGCTGTACGGTGTAGGGTGGTCTGGCTTGTTGACCGTCACGAAAGGTGGTGTCAGTAATAACCAATTCGTCAGCCGGGTCGATGGAGATGATCTTATGGTCAAAGTCAATCCGGCTCACCTGCTCGTAAGGGAAAACCTCTCTTTGGAGGTTTGGCTCGGGGACATCCTGAACTCGATAAACCCAGAATTTAGTGTGTTGATGTTCCAGGACCTTTTTGTGTTTATTCCAGCGTGCCATGATTTCACCTACATGAAAAAAGTGTCTTGTTATAATGAACCCTGCGTGTGAAG
>CAMYLW010000484.1 GCA_947259475.1 Thermodesulfobacteriota bacterium | reverse complement strand
CCCACAGATTTTGCATGAAGTAGCGGGGAAAAAATATGAAGGGCATCATACTGGCTGGTGGTTCGGGAACTCGCCTCTATCCCATCACCCGGGTGGTAAGCAAGCAGTTGCTCCCCATCTATGACAAGCCCATGATCTACTATCCCCTATCGATACTCATGTTGGCTGGGCTGCGTGAAATTCTGGTGATTTCCACCCCTCAGGACTTACCCCTGTTCCGGGATTTGCTCGGCGATGGTTCACAGTGGGGCCTTTCATTTGATTACGCAGAGCAGCCACGTCCTGAAGGCATTGCCCAGGCATTTCTAATAGGCAGGGAGTTTGTCGGCCGCGATCGGGTTTGCCTGATCCTTGGGGACAATATCTTTTATGGCCACGGTCTGCCTGACAAACTGCGCCTGGCTGCCGCTCAAAAAGAAGGAGCAACCATTTTCGGCTATTGGGTGAAAAATCCGGAACGGTATGGTGTTGTGACCTTTGACTCCAAGGGTGGAGCCGTGGATATTGAGGAAAAGCCACTGCAGCCCAAGTCCAACTACGCAGTTACCGGGCTGTACTTTTACGATCATCGAGTGCTGGAAATTGCTGCCGGGCTTGAACCTTCGGCTCGTGGCGAGCTGGAGATTACCGACGTCAATCGGGCCTATTTGGAGATGAAAGCGCTCCGCGTTGAAAAGCTGGGGCGGGGGATAGCTTGGTTGGATACCGGAACCCACGAGACCCTCATGCAGGCTGCCAATTTCATCGAGACTATTGAGGAAAGACAAGGGTTGAAGGTTGCCTGTGTCGAAGAGATTGCCTTTCGGATGGGCTACATTGATGCCGGCCAACTTGAAACCCTCGCCCGGCCACTATTGAGTAATGGTTACGGACAGTACCTCCTGGATATCATCAAGTATGAAGGTTTATTGCCATGAAAATACTCCCCAGCTCTCTCCCGGAAATCTTGATAATTGAGCCATCCGTTTTCCAGGATGAACGGGGCTTTTTCATGGAGACCTACCAGCAGAGAAGATACACTGAGGCTGGCATCGAATCCATTTTCGTGCAGGATAACCTCTCCCGTTCAGTAGGTGGAACACTAAGGGGTTTGCACTATCAAGTAAAGCACGCGCAGGCAAAGTTGATACAGGTAATCGAGGGTACCATTTTTGATGTGGCCCTGGATATCCGACGGGGCTCTCCTTATTTTGGACAGTGGACATCCGCTCATCTTTCGGATGAGAACAGACGCCAGCTGTTCTTGCCGGAAGGATTTGCCCATGGATTTTGTGTGCTGAGTGAATCTGCCCAGGTAGTTTACAAGTGTACTGATTTTTATGCCGCCGAAGATGAAGGCGGTGTTCTCTGGTCCGACCCCACTCTAGCCATAGCCTGGCCTATTTCGGAACCGTTGCTTTCAGAAAAAGACAGCCAGCTACCCTGCCTTGCCGATATTCCACCTGAGCGTCTGCCTGTCTATGAGGAAAACAGATGAGAATCCTGCTGACCGGTGCCAACGGGCAGGTGGGTCGGGAACTGTCAAACAGCAGCGGGCAACGGGGTATTGAGGTCCTGGCTCTGAATCGTTCTGACCTGGACATCACTGACCCGGTTTCGGTCAGTAGGGAAGTAAATCGGCCTGGTGTGTCCCTGGTGATCAATGCTGCTGGTTATACTGCTGTTGATGAAGCTGAGTCTGAGCCAGAGCTCGCCTTTGCCGTAAACCGTGACGGACCGGCCTACCTTGCCTCAGCCTGTGAAAAGGTTGGAATTCCCCTTGTCCATATCTCCACAGACTACGTTTTTGACGGTCAGAAGCAAGGGGACTATTTTGAAACGGATCCCGTCTCTCCTCTGAGTGTTTATGGTAAGAGCAAAGCCGCAGGAGAAGAGGAAGTAAGGAAACGCATGAGAGAGTACCTTATCCTCCGCACCGGTTGGGTCTATGGAGTTTATGGACACAATTTCGTCAAGACTATGCTGCGCTTAGGCCGTGAGAAAGAAGTGGTCCAGGTGGTTGATGATCAGTATGGCTGCCCGACGTATGCTGCAGATCTGGCCGAGACAATCTTAAGGATTGCTGCCCAACTTCAGGAAGGTAGGCAGATTATTTGGGGTACCTACCACTATTGCGGCAAGGGGGTGACAAGTTGGCACGGTTTTGCAGAGGGCATTTTCAATCTAGCGAGGAAGTATGTTCCGTTGAAGGTGAAACAGACAGAAGCCGTTACCACGGCTGAGTATCCCACTGCCGCAAAAAGGCCCGCCAACTCGGTGT
>CAMYLW010000483.1 GCA_947259475.1 Thermodesulfobacteriota bacterium | reverse complement strand
TTTTCCGGGATTTCCGCAGACACAGGAGTGGTGCCAACTGATTTAAATGCGGTGCATTACCGGGAACTAGCATTGATAGGTGCTTATGGCTGCACATCGATTCAGTGTCAACGAGCCCTTGGCCTCATGACCGACGGTCTAGAGGTAAATTGGCTCATATCGCAGCGGGTGGATCTCAATGGGCTCGAAGAAGCTTTTTCTGCTCTTTCTTCCAGAGAAGCAATGAAGGTATGCGTACAACCTTGGGAGAACAGTCATGAATGATATGGTGTGGTTTGGCAGGATGGTACAGCGGTTAATAAACAAGGAAGATCTTGACAGGGAGACTACCAGAGTGATGTTCGCCCAGGTTCTGGGGGGAGAACAGCCTGATCTCCAACAGGGTGCTTTCCTCGCTGCCCTGGCGGCCAAGGGTGAGACTCCAGAGGAGATTGCAGGGGCCTGGGAGGCAATTAGGGAGTTGGATACAGTTAAGGTAAAGCCAGAGGTGGACGGGCCTATTTTGGACAACTGCGGCACAGGAATGGATCCTCTGAAAACCTTTAACATTTCCACCGCAGCTTCAATAATGGCAGCCGCGGAAGGGGTAGTGCTAGCCCGGCACGGAGCCAGATCCATAACCTCTACGTGTGGAACGGTTGATGTGGCAGAGGCCCTGGGCGTTGACGTGGAACCCGGGGTAGAGATTGCCAAGAGATCCGTGGAACAATGTGGCCTCGGGCTTTTCAATGGTATGAGCGCTACGGTGCACCCCAAGGGACTCTTCCGCCTATTATCCCAGATACGGTTCGGCACCACTTTGAATATCGCTGGTTCGCTGGCCAGCCCGGTCCTGCCCCACCTGGGAGTGAGAGGAGTCTTCAATCCGGACATGGTGGATAGGGTCGCTAGAGTGATGCGGGAAATAGGTTACAGAGAGGCCTACGTTTTTCACGGTCTTATGGATAATGGACAGCCGGGGATGGACGAAATTTCCAATTTGGGCGCAACCGTATTCTGTCAACTAAAAGAGAACGGCAGTTTTGATAGCTTTAAGATGGAGCCAGAGGAACTGGGTCTTAAGAGAGCCAAACCGGAAGAGCTGGCACCGGCTGATAGTCCCAAGGAGGAGGCAGTTCGGCTGGTGAGGTTACTTTCGGGCAAGGAAAATGGAGCGAGGCTTGATGCGGTCTGTATCAATACAGCGCCAATGTTTCTGTTGGCCAGACGAGTGAAAGATTTTAAAGCGGGAGTGGAGTTGGCAAAGGAACTCATCTTCGCGGGAAAGGGCTTGGCAAAGCTCAAACAGTGGGTGAGTTGTCAGAATCGAGAGCCTCAGACGGGACTTGCTAGATTTGAGAGAGTACTAAGAGAGGCTGGAGTCACTCTAAATTAGACAGGTCACAGAAGCTCTTCTACAACTGGTGTCTATCCGGAAACCATCAAGTGTCATTCTGGCCGGAGCGAAGAATCTCTGGCGATCCAAGCAAGTAAGAGATTCTTCGTCGCTTGGCTCATCAGAATGACAGCTCGAGTCCGAGTTTCCGGACGAAAACTAACTAGTCGTTCAACTCTGCTAAGCCAAAATAATAGTCCAGGGCCTCGGGATTGGCCAAAGCGTCTTTATTCTCGATTTCCCGGCCGTGGATGGCGTTGCGTACAGCCAGTTCCACCTTCTTGCCGCTGATGGTGTAAGGAATATCTGTGACCGCGATGTATTTGGTCGGCACATGCCGAGGTGTGCAGTTTTGCCGAATTGTAGTCTTGATTTTGCCGACTAGCTCCTCGGTAAGTTCGGTGGTCTCACGCAATTTGACAAAGAGAACAATTCGCACATCATTATCCCAATCTTGCCCCACCACAAGGCTGTCTACAATCTCAGGTATGCTTTCCACCTGACGGTATATTTCGGCGGTGCCGATGCGAACGCCCCCTGGATTTAGGGTCGCATCCGAGCGGCCGTAGATGACGACGCCACCGTGTTCGGAGATCTCAATATAATCCCCGTGCTGCCAGACTCCAGGATAGATGTCAAAGTAGGCCTTACGATACTTGCTGCTGTCTGGATCATTCCAAAAGTAGATGGGCATACTTGGCGCTGACTGGCTGCAGACAAGTTCTCCTTTCTCGCCCATGACGGAATTGCCTTTGGTGTCATAAGCCTCCACCTTCATGCCCAAACCCCGGCACTGGAGTTCGGAACTATAGACTGGCCCCATGGGATTTCCCAAGGCAAAGCAAGAGATAATATCGGTACCCCCTGAAATGGAGGAAAGACAGAGATC
>CAMYLW010000482.1 GCA_947259475.1 Thermodesulfobacteriota bacterium | reverse complement strand
TTGGTAAAAAATTCAGGTAATAGTGACAAAGAGGAATTATGAGCACCAGGACAAGAAATTTTCTGATATATTGCATTCTGACCTTTACCTTGAGGGCAACATACCCTAACTGACCACTCAGGGCATCAAAAGTTCCAAAAAAGCAACACCTAACAAGGTACTAAACACTAGGCACTGGCAGGCTGCTGAAAAACTCGGTATTTTGAGTGCGAACACCAAGTCCGTCATTCCGGAAGTCGCGAAACGACTATCCGGAATCCAGAGAAAACAATATCTCACTGGATACCGGATCTCGACTTCATCTCGTCTGGTATGACGTTGCGGTCCGTTTCCACACTTTTTTTAACAGCCGGCTGATCAAGTACGCCATTCGTCTTTTATCCCTTGTATTTGGCGTATCTACCATGGATATGATATCGCGGTCAACCATACCAGCCAGGAAAGCGGGAAAACTTTTCTCTTGGCCATTTTTCTTTTCTGGCTTACATTGACGATAACTCAATGTCGTTCCCACCTGGCAGGTTGTTGCGAACCTATCCCTTATGTCACTCTGAACGAAGTGAAGAGTCTCCACCTTTGGAATCCAAGAGATTCTTTGTCGCTTCTGGCTCCTCAGAATGACGGCCTGGGAGATTTTTTCAACGGCCTCCTAAAACCTGGGAAGAATGGGGGTTTAGTCTTTCGGCAGAAAACTCTGCCTTTCTTCCTGATTTTCAATTGCAAAATCCGAAATCCCATAAGGAGGTCCAGCATGGCAGAACTCAAGGAAATGTACAGGACGGTCATGGATGATCACTTCCCCGAAACAATGACCATCGCTTTCGGCGAACAGATCCTGACCTATCGCAAACGTGCTTGGAAAATCCCTGATGACAAGACCGGTGAGCTTATTGAAAAGGGGTTGCGCTATGGTGAGAACCCTGGCCAGGAGGCTGCCCTCTACGAACTCGTGGACGGCAACCTCACCCTCGGAGACTGCCAGTTTATCGAGCCCGGCATGGCACTGGTAAGCAGTATCACCGAAGCTGAAATGCTGCAGGCTGGCAAGCACCCAGGCAAGACCAATCTCACTGACCTGGACAACGGTCTCAATATTCTCAGGTACCTGGACACCCGGCCAGCGGCGGTGATTCTCAAGCACAACAATCCCTGCGGCGCTGCCCATGGCGACAGCCTGGCCGAAGCCTATGACCGTGCTAATATGGCCGACCGTATTGCCGCTTTCGGCGGCTGCGTGGTGTTCAATCAGCCGGTGGACAAGGCTACCGCTGAACTGCTGGCAGCCAACTACCTGGAAGTGGTGGCAGCGCCGGATTATGAAGCAGGCACGGTGGAAATCCTCAAGCAGCGGGCTAATCTCCGGATCATCCAGATTGCTCGCATGGACCGGCTCACCGACTACCGAAAGAGCCGTTTCTTGGAGTTCAAATCCCTCATGGATGGCGGCATCATTGTCCAGCAATCACCCCTCAACGCCGTCCTCAGTGTAGAGGACGTCAAACCCGCTGAAACTACGCACCAGGATAAGACCTACAAAATCAAGCGGCCACCCACCGAGAAAGAACTCAGAGACCTTCTCTTTGGCTGGAGCATCGAACAGGGGGTGACCTCAAACTCGGTCCTTTATGTGAAAAATGAATGCACCGTGGGAATCGGCACCGGTGAGCAGGATAGAGTGGGGGTAGCGGAGATCGCTGTGTTCAAGGCTTACACCAAGTATGCCGACCGTCTCTGTTTCGAGAAGCATGGTATTCCCTACAAAGACTTTGAACTCGCCATCGCCAAAGGTGAGCGCGACCAGGCGCTCAAGGAGGAAATTGATGCTGCCACTCAAGAAGCCAAAGGTGATCTCATTGGCTCAACCATGGTCTCTGATGCCTTCTTTCCCTTTAGGGATGGGGTAGATGTTGGACTGAAAGAGGGTGTTACCGCCGTGGTGCAACCCGGGGGATCACAAAGGGACTTCGAGGTGATCGAAGCCTGTAACAAGGCGGGGGCCACCATGATCTTTACCGGCCAGAGGGCGTTTAAGCATTAACTATTGTCTTATGAGACCCTTTATCAAGACCGTATAGGTTCTTGCGCAAATCCTGGCAGTTAATACTTCGAACCGCAGAATGTCGAACAAGGAATTTAGAATATCGAAGTGATTGTTATCAATTTCTGCGGTTCTGCGGTTTCTTGTTCTGCTGTTCGACCCGCCCGCCTCGTCTGAGCGGCTCGCGATGGCGGGCGGGTATTCAATATTCGACTATGACCCCTCA
>CAMYLW010000481.1 GCA_947259475.1 Thermodesulfobacteriota bacterium | reverse complement strand
ACTAGCACCCAGGAGTTGAATTCGACAATGGCCCCCCGAGGCACCGTCTCCATCTGCTTTAGGCTTTCGGCCTCCACCAATTCGTTGCCGGTGGGAATTATCAGCACCTGCGGCTGCCTCTTTACCTGCAATTCCAGAATGCCGGCTGCCAACAGAGCTCCAATGTCATAGGCAGTGATCATGTGGCTTTGAGGCAACAAAAGCTCCGTTGCCACGATATCTTCGCCCACTTTGCGTACGTGCTGCCACGGGTAGGCGGCGGTTTGGATCTCCACCTTTTGATCATCAATTTGGTGGATGTTTTCCACGATAATTACTGCATCTGCGCCGGCAGGCATGGGCTGGCCGGTATTGATCCAATTGGCATCAGATCCCAGTTCCAGTTGCATTGGACTTTCCTGAGTGGCACCGAAGGTACGTTCAGCCCGGACCGATATGCCATCCATGGCAGCCGAATGGAAAGTGGGGGTAGAAAATCGGGCAAAAACGGGCGCCGCGGTCACCCTGCCGGCAGACTCAACTGTCGGGACTGTTTCATCGGCGAGCATTTCCGCCAAATTCCAGTGGCCCAAAAAGACCTCGCGCGCTTCTTCCAGAGACTTCATTTTTAAATAGATTCGACGAGACATAGAAAATGCCTAAAATAGCTAAATTTAGGAATTGAAGAATTTAGGGATTTAGGAATTAAAAAGTGAGATCTTATTAAATTACTGACTTAATTCCTTAATACCTCAATTCCCCAATTCCTCAATCTTAAATCCGTATTACTTCAACTTTTTCTCCTTCATAAAGCCCTTCGGCATGTCGATCAATACAGACAAGTCCCTCAGCGTGCACTAAAGTTGAAATCAGGGCGGATTCGCCGAAAATGGGATCCGCTTTTAGACCATCGTCTTCTTCCCGCATCTTCACCCGAATAAAATCTTCCCGCCCCTGCTTCGAGACCACGTTCCGACTCAATCGGGCCTGGATCGGCCTCCCCTCCCCGAGCGACAATTCAGCCCCGCTAATATAACTAATAAAGGGGCGCACCAGTACCTGAAACACCACCATGGCCGAGGCCACATGCCCAGGTAGACCCCAAAAACCCTTTTCACCTGCTTTTACTAGAAGAGTGGGCTTGCCGGGACTGATTGCTACTCCATGAACCAGAACATCACTCTGCTCAAATGAGGCCAAGACTTCCAGAGTTAGATCGCGACTGCCCACCGATGAACCACCCGAGATCAGACAGATGTCAGCGCGACCAAGTGCCTCTTGACATTTATCTCGCAATTCCCGGAACTGGTCGGGTGCCAGGCCAAGCTGGAGAGGCACTCCGCCACAGTTCTCCACCATTGCTGCCAGACTGTGAGAGTTAATGTCGCGCAGTTCACCGGGTCGAGGCTTTTGTTCCACAGGGACAATCTCGTCCCCGGTGCTAATAATTGCCACCTTTGGTTGCCGTCTGACTGGTACCCTCTCAAGACCTAGCCCGGCCAGAAGACCGATTTCCTGTGCTCGCAGTCGTCTCCCTGCGTGCAACACCTCCTGACCGGCACGAAAATCATCACCAGTCCGGACCACGTTTTCCAGGGGCGCCACACTGCGGCTTATGGCTACACTTTTTCGGTCCAGCTCTTCGCTGTACTCCACCATAACCACGCTGTCCGAACTTGCAGGAAGCATGCCCCCAGTCGGAATCCTGGCCGCTTTTCCGTTGCTTAGTTCTAACGGTGGAGTCTCCCCCATGTCCACCTCTCCCACAATCTCCAGGAGGGAGGGCTGACTCTCTGAGGCGCCAAAGGTGTCCTGAGCCCGGACCGCGTAGCCGTCAACGGTAGACCGGGTAAAGGAGGGCAGGTCTTCTTCCGCAAAAATAGAATTTGCCAAAACCCGGTTCAAGGCCAAGCCGAGGGAAACCTCTTCTAAATCGAGAAGGGGGAATTGCTGGAATTTATCCCACACCTCTTCACGGGTTTTTACCTTGAAAAAGCCAGTTTTCACTTTACCTCTGCTTATTTTCAGGGAGTGGCTAATATAAGAAAAGTTCTTATATCATGGAGAGAAAAGGTGAACAATAGTTTTCGAGTTGGGTGCATAACGGACGCAAATAGTCTACGGGTATGACCTTACCAGCCATTTCTGCCGGTGTGCAATGGTTGTCCTGTTGACGCAGCGACACAATAATCTCAGCCTACAGCTGAAACCGAGAAGTTAAAACGTTCGTTCGTGGCCACTTTATGCACTGGGCTCAAGAGGGGGGTCCTTCTCAAGTGAAACTCGG
>CAMYLW010000480.1 GCA_947259475.1 Thermodesulfobacteriota bacterium | reverse complement strand
AAGGACTGAACCGCTTCCCCCTTGCTTATGTGCACGTGGTGGAGATGGACCTTGCAAACCCGGCAGATTTCAACGGTGGTTTGAATCCCATAACCAAGAAAGTTAGAGAAATATATAAGGGGACATATATGACCAATGGCGGGTATGACAGGGATCGTGCCGAACGGGTGCTAGAAGCGGGTGGCGCCGACCTGGTCTCCTTTGGCCGGCTCTTCCTGGCAAACCCGGATCTTCCAGAGCGCTTCAAGAAGAACGAACCTCTGAACGAGCCCGATCTAGCAACTTTTTATGGAGGGGACGAAACAGGCTACACCGATTATCCTTCTCTGCATTCCGAAAGTTAGAACCTCTCATGATTAAAGAAGGCTAGATATGGTTGCCAATCACAATGAAGAAAATCCAATTGACTGGCTGAGACGGGAAATAGACGATTTTGTAGCTACCTCTCCTTTGAACACCCTGGGTTTGCCTGGTGGGGAGGTAGCCTGGGATTCACCTTTGGTTGGGTTCTCTCGCGGTGATGATGCCATCTACCAGGAGTACAAAGGTCACATCGGCGATTTCTACTGGACTCCAATGGAGATCTTCCAGCTGACTTTTCCTGACCCTGCAGCGGCCCCGGAAGATCTGACCGTGATCAGCTGGGTCCTGCCTCAGACCCGGGTTACAAAAGATGAAAACGCTGATCAGAAGGTCTATCCCTCGCCGCGCTGGGCAGCAGCCCGAGATTTGGGCGAGAAGTTTAATGTGGCCTTGCGCCAGCACGTTGTTAAAATACTGTTAGATGAGGCCGTCCAAGCGGTGGCACCAATGCTTTCCCCCCATTGGTGTAGGCAAGATTCGGAGCTGTACGGCTTCGCATCCACCTGGTCCGAGCGCCATGCAGCCCATGCAGGGGGATTGGGCACCTTTGGCCTCTGCGACGGTTTGATCACTCCTGTGGGCAAGGCTATCCGGGCCGGTTCAGTGGTGGCCAGACTTGAGATTCCCGCCACCCCACGGCCTTACCAGAACCACCAAGCCTACTGTCTCTTCTTCAGCCATGGTATCTGCGAGAAATGCGCTGAGCGCTGCCCAGTCAAGGCCATTAGTTCCGAGGGACACGACAAGATAAGATGCCGAGACCATCTCGGATTGGCTAGGAGCTATGTGCGGAAGAAATACGGCCTGGAAAACAAAGTGGGCTGCGGTCTTTGCCAGGTGGGAGTCCCCTGTGAATCACACATCCCCACGCCCGACGAGGGCTAGTTTTATTCGACATCGGAAACCTGGTCCTCAGGGCCAGTCCACGATCCCGCCTTGCGGGGGGCAAGGTTCAATGGTCTTGCCAGTAAAGATTGCGAGCTGTTCTTAATTACTAGAGGAATAGGAATTCCAAATCACAAAGACTGAGGTTTCAGCTTCTATGTTTTTCCCCTGACACCTGACACCTGACACCTGCATCCTCAACCTCTCCAACTCCCCAAAAAAATTTTATCTGGTGTAACTTTTTTGCTTTACCAAAGACAAAAAAAACATCATAATTACGCGTCATCTCGCTTGAAGATATAAAATATCAGTAATATCAACTGTATATTAACTCTGGACTGAACACTTTGCCGGTAAGGGTATTGAAAACTCGAACCTTCCACAAGAACTGGAGAAGAGTGTTGAAATGACCTTATCAAAAAAGAGCAAACAACAATTGCGGAAGACACTTGAGGACATGCGCCAGGAAATGCTCGACGAGGTGAGAGTTCAAATTGAGCGCTCCCGGGTGCAGGACCATACGGGAGACCTAGGCGATTATGCGACCGCAGACATGGCTACCGAGTATGCCCATTTGTTTGGTGAACGGCTGACGCATAGACTCCAGTTGATTGAAGATGCTCTGGACGGCATTGAAAATGGTGATTATGGTTTTTGTGAGGAGTGCGAAGAACCCATCAACGAGAAAAGGTTGCAGTTAATGCCCTTCGCTCTATTCTGTGTTCGTTGTCAGTCAGAATTGGAACGTCAGGCCAAGATCAGGGGCGAGACGTTTGAGGAGTGGTACGGAACATCCAGAAGTGAGTAATGCACTTCATTGCTAAACATTTGAGGTGGAATAATGGCCGAACAAGTCTGTAGTGGAGAGCATTCAGGTCATATTTGTGTTCTGGCGAGTTGCGGTGAATTCGACAGGATCAAGGAGTTAACAAGAGACCCCAAGTATATATGTTTCAATTGTGGCAGAGTGGCAATTTCGGATGAGTATCTGTGCAATCCCATGCCAAACGAATGACCCC
>CAMYLW010000479.1 GCA_947259475.1 Thermodesulfobacteriota bacterium | reverse complement strand
GCACAAACCTGCGAGTACAGGAGCAACTTTCCGTGGACAGAATGGCCCGGTCACCGGTTCGGAAACGGATCAGGGGAAACGCCTTGGCCGTCAGGGTAGTGAGTACCAACTCACCGCTCTCACCTGGGGATAGGGGACCGCCTGTCTCCGGGTCGATAATCTCGGCAATGAAGTGGTCCTCATTGAGATGCAACCCTTGCCGTTCCTCACATTCATAGGCAATGGAAGGACCAGGCACTTCACTGAGGCCGTAAGCGGTTTGAATCTTAATATGTAAATCCGTTTCCAGACCAGCACGTGCCCCTTCACTAATCGATTCACCCAGAAGCAATGCCCGCCGCAGGGAAAGGCTATTGGGATTGATACCCATTGTGGTTATCTCCCGCACCAACTGCCTGGCATAAGAGGGTGTGGTCACCAGCACCGAAGTCTTGTAGTCGCTCATGACCATCACCTGTTTGGGTATCTCCAGCGGGGTCATGGGTATTACCGAGGCCTGGACAACCTCTGCCCCACTTTTGAAATCTCTGGCCCAATTGGCAAGCCCCGGGTCGAAACAGACCTGAATGATGTCTTCCGCAGTTACACCGGCAGCGGTGAGTGAGCGCGCCACCATCTCCATCCATATTCCCAGATCAGTATTGGTATAGCCGCTGACAGTGGGATTACTCCCCGTTCCGGTGGCGGTATGAATCCGGACAATATCCTTGAGAGGCACGGCGAAGAGGCCATAAGGGTAATTCTTGCTCAGATCCTCCCTGCTGGTGAGGGGCAGACTGCTGAGATCATCCAGAGACCGAACCCCAGAAGGGTCTATACAGGCATCACCCAGGCAGTTCCGGTAGAAGGGTACATTCTTGTAAGCCCGGTTCAAGGTGGACTGCAGTCGTTCCAGTTGAACCTGGGTCAATTCATCCCGATCCTGACACTCCATCGCTTCATTCCAGATCTGCATTTTATTACCTACCGTGAGTAAGGAGAATATGTAAATTTAGCAAATTCAGGAATTTTGGGATTCAGGAATTTAGGGATTAAATACAAAGAAGTTCCCCAAACATGTCAGAATTCCTTAATTCCTTAATTCCTCAATTCCTCAATTCCTCAATTCCTTAAATCCGCAATCCGAAATCCGCAATCCACATTCGCTACTCCGTCATCTCCTTGAACTTTCGTCCGGCATAGCGTACCGCGAAGATCCAGACGATGATAATGGGAATGGTGAAACCTGAGAGCCAGCGGATGCTGGAAAAGTCTGTAAACACGGTTGTGATCCCGAGGCTCACTGCCACTGCCACCGCTTTGGCAAAGCGCTGCACGAACATGTCGATGAACGCCTTGGCTTTGTACTTCTCGTTCTTGGTGGTTGGGACGTACAGGGACTCCTTGGCCGACTGATTGATGGAGTAGCTGAAGGCGTTGTCCACCGTGTTCAGGGAGCAGCCCATCCAAAGGATGGGAAGGACCGTAAAGCCCATTGATCCGGCGAGCACTGCAATAGGCAGAAACATAAGCGCCACTCCCACGCCGAGTCGGGACATGACAAAGCTGGTGAGGAAGAGCTGCACCAGCATAGAAACGATATTGGTGATGGCAAAGACCGTGGCGAACTGCTGGCCGATGGCAGGACCGCTCAAATAATGGGCGATAGTACTGGTAAATTGAAAATCCATCACGGTGGAGACTATCTCATAGAGACCCACAATAGCCACGATGGACAGCAGATATGGTGAGCTGAATACCAACCGTGCCCCCTCTATGGCTGGATTGGACTCTCCTTGCGGTTCCGGCTCGGAGATTTCAGGCTCGGGCTCAGGGGGCGGGTTTCGATCCACCAGGCGACCAGCTCCCATGGCCACAGCAAGGATCGCGAGGCCCAGACCAAAGGCGATCCAGAGCCAGCCCACCGTATTGATTCTCGAGATCAGTACCCTGACGGTTGAGGTCCCGAAGACCCCGCCAACTACCCCTCCCAACCCCACCAGACCGTAGAGGCGTTTGGCAGCGTCAGGGGTCACGCTGTCGTTGAGGAAGGCGAAAAAGGTGGCCACCATCAGGGTGGAGAAAAGATCCCCGAAGAGATAGAAGGTCCAGACCGTAATGCTCTGGGGCTTCTCTATTATGAAGGTGTAGGCAACGTAGCTGGCCAGGAAAAAGCCGGTAAAGATGAAGGTAAGCTGCTGCCGCCGGAAACGACGGGCCAGCCAGGTGAACACAACCACGGCCACAAAGGCCACCACCATGTTTAGCACTTTGGCGAGTAGTTCCGCCTGG
>CAMYLW010000478.1:1109-4379 GCA_947259475.1 Thermodesulfobacteriota bacterium | reverse complement strand
CGTCGCAAATTATCAGGTCTGGTCGACTGGCCAGGGCCCGGGCGATTCCAATCCTTTGCTTTTCCCCGCCACTCAACTGTCGGGGTACCCGGTCGTAGTAACTGGCGGGAAGACGCACCGCCTCGAGGAGACGAACGACCTCATTTCTGACCTGATCCTTGGGTACCGTTTTGAATCTCTTGATGGGCCGGGCGATCTGTTTGCCCACTGAGAAGGAAGGATTGAGGGTTGAGTCAGGATTCTGGAAAACCATCTGCATTTCCTGGATCAACTTCGTATCCCGCGCAGATACAGGCTGCGCAATATCGAGACCCAAGAACTCGAGTACGCCATCTGTTACAGGCTCCAACCCGATGATACCCTTGACCAGAGTGGATTTACCGCACCCAGACTCACCCACGACGCCAAGAGTCCTGCCCCTCGACACCCTTGCACTCACATCATCCACCGCTTTGATGAACCTTTTTTCACCCAGGCCCAACAGACTGACCACCGAGTTTGATTCCTGTGGGTAGTAAACCTTGAGGTCATCAAAGCTAAGCAAGGTATCCTGGGGGGAATCGGGTTGAGCTTCTACCCGCACTTGCACATCCTGCCGCCGTCTTTTTGATGTCAGAGGCCTACTGTCAATTTCCAGGGCGTAAATGCAGCGAGCCTGATGCTCTGAGGTGATTTCTGTGAGATTTGGGCATGCCTCTCTACATTTCTCAGTGGAGTATTCACAACGGGGTGCAAAAATGCACTCATCCCTGGGCCTTTCTGCCGGAGGAGGCACACGGCCGCGGATGGGATGGAGTAGAGATTCCCATTTGCTCTCTCCAAGCCGGGGCACGCATGCCAAAAGTCCCATGGTGTAAGGATGACGTGGGTTATGGAAAATCTCCCTCACCGGTCCCTTCTCCACCATCTGACCGGCGTACATCACACAGAGCTGATCGCTCACCCGAGCGACCACCCCCAGGTTGTGGGTGATGAAAATGTTTGCCGCTCGGAAATCGTCTTTCAGTTCCTCGATAAGATCCAGCACCGCCGCTTCCACGGTGACATCCAGAGCCGTAGTGGGCTCATCCATGATCAACAATGCCGGATTATTTATCATGGCCATAGCAATAACAACCCGTTGTTGCTGACCCCCTGAAATTTGGTGAGTATAGCGAATCATCACATTCTCAGGATCGGGCATGTTAACCCGCTTAAGCATTTCAATGGATCTTTCCCAGGCCTCGTCCTTTGAGATATCGCTGTGGCAGGTCAGCACCTCAGCAAGTTGCTCGCCGAGCCTCACCGAAGGGTTGAGAGCCTGCATGGGGTCCTGAAACACCATGGCGATCCTGTCACCGCGCAGTTTCTTAAGCTCTTCCTGTGATCGACCCACCAACTCATTTCCTTGAAAGCGCACGCTGCCATCCACGATCTTCCCGTTTGGGCCGAGAAAATTCACAATCCCGAATGCGATGGTACTCTTACCGCAGCCCGATTCGCCCACTAGACCAATTGTTTCGCCCTCTTTGATTTCAAAGGATACATCTCGAACGGCCTCCACATCTCCCTTACGAGTCTCGTAAGAAATGCTGAGGTTTTCTACCTCAAGGACCGGGACGGTTTGGGTACTTTCAGCTCGGTTCATCTGAATCTGTCGACTTTCCAGAGATTATGACCCTAGCCCGTTGTGGCTCGCTCCGTTCGCCGCATAGCGTGCTGTTACTAACTAAATAATATTCTCTGCGCTATGCTCTATGCGTGCTTTGCAACGGACTCTATTGATACCTCATGCTCTCCTCCCTCAAGCCATCAGCCAGCAGATTGAGGCCCACCACCAGGGAGGCAATGGCTAAAGAAGGCCAGAGAGCGGCCCAAGGGCTGCCCGCCAGGATGAATTCTCGACCTTTGGCCACCATGCTGCCCCAATCTGGGGATGGAGGAGGTAGCCCTAGTCCTAGGAAACCCAGAGTCCCCATAGCGAAGATAGCGTAGCCAACGCGCAACATGGAATCCACGATAATCGGCCCGCGGGCATTGGGAAGGATTTCTACAAACATGATGAACCAGGGGCTTTCACCTCTGGTCTCCGCAGCCCTGATGTACTCCCGTGTCCTGATGTCTAGAGTAAGGCTCCGAACCAAACGGGCAATACCTGGAGTTCCCACTATTGTAATGGCTATGACAACGTTCAAAGCGGAAGATCCTAAAGCGGCCATAATAAGTAGATAGAGGAGAATGACGGGAACGGCCATCATTGCATCCAGAAGCGGCCGCGCTGCGCGGGACGCATCATATGACAGAGTTGGCTGGGGCCAAGTTGATCATGTCGATCCACCCCCCATAATAGCCACTAATCAGACCCAGTGTCGTGCCCACCAAGAGAGCCACGATTACGCCCCATAGCGCAGTCCCCCCCGGCAACCAGAATCCCTCCGACATGGGAAGGACTACCAGCACTAAGCGTGCACCATAGATCAGTCGGGACCAGAGATCACGCCCGAGCTCATCAGTGCCTAAGATATGTGCACTGGATGGCCCCTGATTCGGAGCTTTCCAGTCTTGCTCCAGAGGCGTATAGGGTGTGAGGAATGGGGCGAAAATAGCCACGAACAACCAAAAGAGCACAATTATTAGACCAATCGTCGCCGTTTTGGAGGCAAAGACAATGGAAACTCCCTGCCACATACGTTTTAGACGACTAGGTCTCACTTCCAACTCGACAGGAGTGACTGATTGATCACCGACTTCCATAGCTGTCTTTCCGAATGTCATTCGTTATTTGTCATTGGTCATTCGGTGGTGACCACTGGTGAATGCCCTTCCACATTTCAAATGACCAGTTACTAATGACCAATGACTCGTTTTAGGTATACCGAATACGCGGGTTCAAGAACGTATAAATGATATCTGCCAGGAGCTGGGTACCTACGGCAATAATGACCAGAACCATAGCACCCGCCTCCAGGGCATTGATATCCTTAAACAATGCCGATTCCAGCAAATATTTACCCAGGCCTGGATAGCCGAAAACCACCTCTACGATTACAATGCCTCCCATGAGCCAGTTCACGTGGAGCATGATCACAGTGATCGGTGCCATCAAAGCGTTTCTTATTGCATGTTTGAAGACGATTCGCCAGTATGGCAGACCTTTGAGGAAGGCGGTGCGAATGTAAGGGGAACGCATCACCTCTACCATACTCGCCCTGGTAATGCGTAAAACATAGCCCAACTCAATGAGGGCAAGGGTCAATACCGGCAAAACAAGCATATCTGGCCTCTCCCAGG
>CAMYLW010000478.1:0-1054 GCA_947259475.1 Thermodesulfobacteriota bacterium | reverse complement strand
AATGCCAGAGGCATGACCAGCACAAAGGCGATTCCAGCAAGCACCATAGAATTCCGTACTCGGATGTAGAGACTCTTAGCCACAGGTCGACCTGTGCGAAGTGATACGCCGGGATCGCCTCGAACAAAGCCTTTCTTCAAAGGTATGTAATCCACCGGCCCGCCAGAACTTTCCATCCACCCGGTTCCCATGACGAAGGTCCAGACCTTGCGATCTGTACCCTTTCCCCACTTGACCACATGATTCTGGTTGTCCACCCCCCAAAAAATGTCTTGAACCTCTGAGGTTGTTAGCCATCTTTCGTTATCCTTATACTCATTGAGGATGCCATCAACGGTCTTGGCCTCCGCTATCAAATCCTCCCCCTGGAGTTTCCACCTGACCAGGACCCCATCCTCCCTCACAGCCCACCACTCCACAAAGCCCTTCCTAGTGGTGATCCGCCTCAGAGGCAAACCAACTTTTCGTGATGCATGCCAGTCGCTGCCCACTAGCCAGTAAAGATAACGGAGATGAATGGGTGTATCCAAACCCATCTGTGCCAGAAAGGAAGCCTCCTGCTCGGGAGTGACGAAAGCGCCTAAAACATTCCTTGCCACATTACCGGGTGAGGACTCAGTGATGAGAAAAACAGCAACTGAGACCAAGAACATGGTGAGGAGCAGCAAAAGAAATCTTCTTACGATAAACTTTGCCATCACTTTCCCTATTTTTCAGGTATTGCTCTGTTCAGTTGGCAGCAGGCTTTTCTGGCCAGGAAACAAATGATATCGAATATGGGATGTGCCATGGAGAATGCAAATAACACTTCTCCCCTTACACAGCAGTTATTAAAAGTAAGGGTGGAAACTATAACGCAAGGCTGATGATCTCGTAATAAGTCATTAATGAGACGGCACAGTAAAAAGCTCCAGATGCAAGGAGCGCGAAACTGGGAACCCGCCACCAAGTGGTGGGACTGAGCGGCTTGTCTCGTCGAAGCTTTAGCGAAGACGGAAGCGCAGCGAGCGCGAATAATCTTTAGGAATGAGGCGTACTTACAGGTACGCCGCAA
>CAMYLW010000477.1 GCA_947259475.1 Thermodesulfobacteriota bacterium | reverse complement strand
CCCGCCTCTTCACCCGGCGGGATGCCGTCTTTCACCTCGTACTCGTTACCGTTCAACTTTCTTCCTCGTTTGCCCAATCCGGGAGCGGGCCGGTGGTTGGCGGCTCTATTATGTCAGTTAATGTCGAGGTTGTTGCCACTACCGGATACAGGGCGAGCAAACTGCTCGGATCTGATATTTATAACGATCAGGGAGAGAAAATCGGCAAACTCGATGATTTTATTGTCGGTTCAAATGAGGAGGTTTCAATAGCAGTTATTGCGGTGGGTGGCTTTCTCGGTATGGGATCCCGAATGGTCGCTGTTCCCGCAGAGTTGATTGAGGGCAATGATAAGAACCAGATCGTGCTGCCTGGTGGTACCAAGGATGAACTCATAGCGTTACCGGAATTTCGTTATGTGAAGTGAATGGTAAGAATAGATGCAACGTGATTATAAGCGTTTCATGCTGAACAAAATCACGTTGAGATATGAGTCGAGACAAACAACAAGTAATCTATAATGAGGGGAATGTAATGAGCGAACAAGCCAAAAAACAGACGATTAAAGAACAGTTGGAAAAAGAGTTGGAAACCTGGCAGACAAAGATGGACGAGGCCAAGGTACAGATGCACCTCGGTATGAAAGACGCACAAGATAAGATCAAACCCCATGTCGAGAAACTCGATCAGGAATTAAATGAGGCAAAAGTCAAACTAGATGAGTTCGAAAAAAGCTCTGAAGACGCATGGGGTGATGTCAAAGCGGGAGTTGACAGCTCAATTGAAGCTATGAAAATGGCGTTTGAAAGCGCGGAAAAACATTTCACCAAAGACAAGTGAACATCAGGTGTGCAATGAAAAGATAATGCGCAGAGCTATCACTTCAGCACTAATGGCTCTGTTCATTTTGCCCCAAAAGTCTCGAGAATACAAGGGCAGTAAGCAGGGGACAGATTTATGAATGGTGGAATCACAGCCAAAGAACGTTTTCGCAAGAAATTTGTACTTATATTGGCCCTCCTTTACGTAGCCGCATTCATCGCTTTAATTTATGGTTTTATTGAAGCGTTACTGCTGGCCGCAATTTTCAGTGGGCTTGTTTATCCGCTGTACAAGAGGTTTCAGAAGCTCACTGGTGAACGAAATACACTATCATCGCTCATGACGCTGCTTGTCTCGGTGCTGGTTGTCATTTTACCGTTATTCTTCTTGCTTGGCCTCATTGCTGAGCAGGCACTCGGAATAACTGAGATGGTAGCACCCTGGATCGAAAAACAGATGGGGCATTCCAGGACAGCCAACCCGACTTTGCCGGATTGGTTTCCCTTTGCCGATAAATTGGCTCCTTACAGTGATCAGATATCAGCTAAACTCGCCGAATTGGCTGGGAAAATAGGTGTGGTTATGGCCTCTGGCCTGGCACATCTGTCGGGAGGAGCAGCAGCTTTTTTCCTACAACTTTTCGTGATGCTCTACGCAATGTTCTTCTTTCTTGTCAGCGGGCCAACACTGATAGACAAGATCCTGGGTTATCTGCCGCTGACCAAAGGCGACAAAGAGAAAATGATAGAGGTCGGGTTATCGGTAAGTCGGGCAACAATAAAAGGCACACTGATCATCGGCATTATCCAGGGCACGCTTGGCGGCATCGGATTTGCCGTAGCAGGTATTGGATCCGCCGTGTTCTGGGGGGCGGTTATGGCTGTCCTCACAGTTCTGCCGGGTATCGGAGCGACGCTATTCTGGCAGCACTTTTTATGACCGTCTTGGCGATCTACAGCCGTGTTTTTGCCGACTGGCTGAAGTTTGATCTTGTTCCCCCTGACTCCTCTGTTGACTCGATCAGTGAGCAACTCGATGTACGACTCGGCCGAGAAGCGGCGATGGTACCCGCACTCGGGACATACGTTCAAGCTTCGATCGAAGCGATCACGAATGTCCACATGCCCGCATTTCTCGCACTTCTCCCACGCGTCATGCGGGATCTCACGACGCTCACGCTGGGCAGGCCGAGGCTTGCGTTCTTTTTTGAACCAGGCCATCACCGGCATAGGCTCGGGATTGGGAAAGGGGGCAGAGTCGAACCGAAAGGGGGCGCGGGCACCCGTACAATCTTGGGGCTCAATGGAATCCGCGCTAGGCCTGAACTCCTAACCTATTGCTATATATCGAGATAGCCACTCTTCTGAGAATCCCAAGCGACCCGCAAAAGGAGCCCGAGAGCCACGAACGTCACCAGGAGGAACGACCCACCGTAGGAGAAGAACGGGAGGGGAATGCCGGTAATGGGCATGATGTTGGCGGTCATGCCCA
>CAMYLW010000476.1 GCA_947259475.1 Thermodesulfobacteriota bacterium | reverse complement strand
TCATTTGTTGTAATAGGTAGAGGCAGATCATTTCGGATTTGAAAAGGCATAGAGAAAAAATAGAGTAGCTAGTAGTCAGTAGCCGGTAGTCAATAGTTCAAAACAAATGTTTTCTTCCTTTTTTTCTGGATTCTGGATTCTGGCTCCTGGATTCTGACTCCTGACTCGCTTAAGTAGTGCTTAGTGCCCAGTAAAAAAGGCGCCATTTAAGAATAAACCAGGGCATGACCACAAGAGGGATTTTATTGAGGTCTCAGCTTAAATTCTTTCTACCACTTGCGGCCGGAGTGCTGGTTCTCGATCAGGTAAGCAAAGCGGTGGTGAGCGCCACTTTGAAAATGTACGAGATCCGGCCGGTAATCCAGGGGTTTTTCAACCTGACCCGAGTACATAATACTGGTGCAGTTTTCGGGCTACTGGCGGGTCAGGCCTCTGCTCTGCGGACGGGTTTTTTCCTGGCGGTGTCGCTTGTGGCCATGGGGGTGGTACTCTGGATGCTCTATCGTCTGCCTCCGGGTCAGAAGGTGGAACTTGTGGCCCTGTCGCTGATATTGGGTGGGGCACTGGGGAACGTTTTCGATAGGGTTCGGCTGGGAGAGGTCGTTGATTTCATTGACGTCTATTACCGCAGTTACCATTGGCCCGCTTTCAACGTGGCCGATTCGGCCATCAGCATCGGTGTGATTTTGCTCCTATACCGATTGGTGTTCGCAAAAGAATAAGGGGAAGGACCCGGCTTTGGGCTGCCCGCTGAGGGGGTTTCAAGGGTCTTTCCCCTCTTGCGACAGTCTGCTGAAGTGACTAAAAATTCCAAATAACAAATAACAAATCACAAATAAATAACAATGACCAAAATTCAAAATTCCAAACCTGTTTAGGTCATTGAGTATTGGAATTTGAGATTTGTTTGTAATTTGGTGCTTGGAATTTGATATTTTGCAATGCTCCAGTGCTTCAGTACTCCAAAAGAGATCGCAATCTTTGCTGGCAAGTCTTTGAACTTGATCTATGGGGCTCCGCCGCCGCAGAAAAAAAGTTGATGATCTGTAAGTTTTTTCTTGATTCTTTATATAGATAAGTTTATAGTGTCCTGATTCGCTGGCGTAGCTCAATGGTAGAGCAGCTGATTTGTAATCAGCAGGTTGCGGGTTCGATTCCCATCGCCAGCTCCAAACGTTTTGGGATTGCGTGGTCTTAATTTTATGTGGTGGGCCGCAAAGCTGAGGCCCCAAAAAGCCGCGGAGAGGTTCCCGAGCGGTCAAAGGGAGCAGACTGTAAATCTGCCGGCTCAGCCTTCGGAGGTTCGAATCCTCCCCTCTCCACCATCGTTGATCATAATTTTAGTAGGAGATAGTGGCACCATAGGCGACTCGAGGACCATTATCGTTAAGCACTACACTCTTCCTTATGCCTTGAACCTACGGAAGTCTTCCGCACCCAGCCCGAACTTTAGGTCTGGCTGCACTCGTTCAGGCTTGGTCCAGTCACCCATAACGCCCCTGTTCGAGCCCACGTAGCTCAGTAGGTAGAGCACTTCCTTGGTAAGGAAGAGGTTCACCGGTTCAAGCCCGGTCGTGGGCTCCATTTTCTCCAAGTCTCTCTAAACAAAGTAGGTACATAGACCATGGTAAGACGACCTTGACGGCGGCGATAACGAAGCATTTATCGAAGAAGGGCATGGCGGAGTTTGTTCCGTTCGATGAGATAGACAAGGCACCGGAGGAGAAGGAGCGTGGGATCACGATAGCGACGGCGCATGTGGAGTATGAGACGGATAATCGTCATTATGCCCACGTTGATTGTCCTGGTCACGCGGACTATATCAAGAACATGATCACAGGTGCGGCTCAGATGGACGGGGCGATATTGGTAGTAGGAGCCGATGATGGTCCGATGCCTCAGACTCGCGAGCACATTTTGTTAGCGCGTCAGGTAGGAGTGCCGTACATAGTGGTGTTTTTGAATAAGGTAGACATGGTTGATGATGAGGAGTTGATAGAGCTGGTTGAGTTGGAGTTGCGAGAGTTGTTGTCGAAGTATGAGTTTCCTGGTGATGATATCCCGATCATTCAGGGCAGTGCGTTGAAGGCCTTGGAGACAGATGATACCGAGGGGGATGAGGCTCGTTGTATATTTGAGTTAATGGAAGCGGTGGACGCGTACATCCCGCAGCCTGTGCGAGATGTAGACAAGCCGTTTTTGATGCCCATTGAGGATGTCTTCAGCATATCTGGTCGGGGCACTGTTGTGACTGGTCGTTTAGAGCGTGGCATAATCAAGATAGGTGATGATGTAGAGATAGTAGGAATTAGGCCGACGCACAAGACAGTATGCACAGGCGTGGAGATGTTTCGCAAGACCTTGGATGAGGGTCAGGCGGGAGACAACATCGGAGTGTTGCTGCGTGGCGTGAAGCGAGAAGATGTTGAGCGTGGTCAGGTAGTAGCCCATCCTGCTTCGATTGCGCCGCACCGGAAGTTTAAGGCTGAGGCGTATGTATTGAAGAAGGAGGAGGGTGGTCGTCACACGCCGTTTTTCAATGGCTATAGGCCGCAGTTTTATTTTCGGACCACGGATGTGACCGGGGTGGTGACGTTGCCCGAGGGCGTGGAGATGGTGATGCCTGGAGACAACGTGTCGGTAAGCGTGGAGTTGATCACGCCGATAGCGATGGAGAAGGAGTTGCGGTTTGCCATTCGCGAGGGAGGCCGCACAGTGGGCGCCGGTGTCATCAGTGAGGTTATAGAATAGCGAATTAGGGAATTAGGAAATTAAGGAATTGGAAATCCCTAAATTCGAAATTGTTATAAGTTGAGGATGGAGTAGTTATGGCAGACCAAAAGATTCGAATAAGACTGAAAGCATACGACCACAAGTTGTTGGATCAATCCACCAACGAGATCGTCGAGACGGCAAAGAGAACTGGTGCCAAGGTGGCGGGACCCATACCCTTGCCCACCAAGATCACCAAATATTGTGTACTCCGTTCTCCACATGTGGACAAGAAATCCAGGGAACAGTTCGAAATCCGAACACACAAGCGACTCTTGGATATTGTCGAGCCAACCCAGCAGACAGTAGATGCTCTGATGAAGTTGGATCTGTCGGCAGGGGTGGATGTTGAGATAAAGCTGTAACCGCATAGATCAAAGCGCATGGCGTGAAAGTGATTGAAAATGGTTAACGCACTAATTGGCAAGAAATTGGGTATGTCCCAGTTGTTTTCCCCGGACGGTGAGGTCACCCCGGTTACGGTTATTCAGGTGGGGCCGTGCACGGTCACCCAGATTAAGAGTGTTGCGAGCGATGGTTACAATGCCGTGCAGTTGGGCTTCGGAGAAAAGAAGCCCCAGCGGACCAAGAAACCTTTGCTGGGTCATTTCAAGAAAAGCGGGAAAGGCCCTTTCGCCGTGGTCAGAGAGGTGAGAGTGGACGATGTAGGAGAATTTGAGCTGGGACAGGAAGTCAGCGCTGATATATTTCAGGTGGGCGAGCTGGTTCATGTGGTGGGCAAGAGCAAGGGTAAAGGTTTTGCCGGCACCATCAAGCGGTGGAATTTTTCTCGAGGCCCAATGAGTCACGGGGGTATGAACAAGCGTGCTCCGGGATCCATAGGCTGCAGCGCTACGCCCTCCCGGGTAATCAAAGGAAGAAAGATGCCCGGGCAAATGGGCAACCGGAGGGTTACGGTCAAGGGCTTACAGGTGGTTGACGTCAGACCTGAGGAGAACATCATTCTGGTCAGGGGTGCTGTCCCCGGAGGACGAAACGGAGTGGTTCTTATCAGGAAAAGTGGTCGATTTTAGCGAAGGGGTGGGATTACGGACATCTCTGGGACGGTAAAGAAAAAGAAAAGAGGCTGGTCATGCCAACAGTGACCGTTTGCAATAGCAAGAACGAGCAAGTGGGAGA
>CAMYLW010000475.1 GCA_947259475.1 Thermodesulfobacteriota bacterium | reverse complement strand
GCACGAGCAGCCAGGACCACAATGTCCTTCAGGCTTCAGCCACTTTTCTTAACTTTTCTGGGATCGGGTTCAGGTGGGAACTTCTTTGGTCCGCTTTCACCGTTCTGGCCCTGAATTGAGTTGTAGCGCTGGATGAGGGAGCTATCAAAGATAACTTTTCAGGCTGGCGTCTAAAGAATACCTGTATCAGAAAGCGCCGCTCTCAACTCGTACGAATTTCCACTTTGAAATTTAGGCCGCTACGGAAAACTGTCTTCTTCGACAGCTTTCGTGCACTATAACAGAATTTGTTTGCAAATTTCAACAAAAAAATGTAATAAATATTTCATGAATGAAGTATGCATGGAGGATCTTTTTCATATTAACATGTTAGAAGGCATGGAGCATGGACTAAGAATCCAGAAGTCAGAATTCAGAATCCAGAAGAAAAAACTGGGACAAGTTTTTCTTTTCTCCTGGCTCCTGTCTCCTGACTCCTTGCTTTTAAAGGTGCTACTTGGAATTTTTTGTCCCGGGATTCGAGATGTATACTCCCTTTTCCTCCCAGAGTGCTTCCCGCTCGCGCAAGATGCGCAACGTCTTACCGGGCTTCTGGATGCTCATGGCTGTGAGCAGTGCATTGACCAGGCTGGTAGTAGCTGTGAATGACTCAATAAAGGAGTCCAGCTGGCACTCCGCTGTTAGCACCCAGTGGGCGTGGCGGGCTAAGGGCGAAAGTGGAGAGTCCGTGATTGCTCCCACCCGGGCCCGCTGTCTCCGGGCGTGCTCCAGAATCTCCACAGTGATACTGGTATATCGAGGTAAGCTAATACCTATTACGAGATCAGTCTTTTCTAGCCCCTGGAGAATGTCCCACAACTCGCCGTGCCCTGGCATCAAAAGTTGTGCCTGTTTTCCGAGAAAGCGGAGGTATGTTGCCAGTGTGAGAGCCGGTGCATGAGCTCCTCGCAGTCCTCAATCGGCAGATTTCTCAAAGTCTGGGAAAGATTCTGAATGTCCTCCTGCAGGACTTTCACCACCACATCCCCTACCTGACGAACATGGTCAACACTATGCTCCAACCGCGTCACAGTGGAAAGGCGGTTTTGTAGACCCTCGCGGCACTTTCTCTGCATCCCCGGGTATCCATCAAATCCCAGGGCCTGGGCCAATCGCACCACGGTGGCCTCGCTCACTCCCACGCTGTGAGCGAGTTGCGAGGCCGTAAGGAAGATGGCCTCCTCGTAGTTGTCCACGATGTACTGCATGATCCGCCGTTGGGATGGAGTGAGACGAACTCTATTGTCGACGAGCAGTTCCTGGAACGGCATGAAAAAAATCCTTCAAAAAAAATAATTATTGCATTGTTACTTAGCAATTTATTAATATTAAAGTCAAACCAAAAGTTACAAAGGTCGGTTGTCCGTGGTCCGTGGTCCGTTGTTACAGACGCAAAGCGCAGAGCCTATAGCGTGAAGGGCGCAAGGCGAATTATTTCGGATTGCGGAATGCGGATTTCGGATTTAAAAGCAAGGAGTCAGGAGCCAGAGGTCAGAGATCAGAAGTCAGAGGTCAGAGGTCAGAAAGTAAAAACTAAAGCGCAATTAGCTTCAATTGCTGGATACTAACTACCGGCTACTTGATTCTTTGCGTACTTTGTGATCTTTGTGGTTTAACTATGATAGGATCTTTATAGGGAAAGGAGAATGCAAGCACAATGGCAAGCCTAAAGCAAATCAAAGAAAAGCTCAAACAGGTGGATTCTACCAAGATTTTCTTCACCGATCTCAACGGTAGGAACCGGAGCTTGCCGGTCAACCCTGCAAACATTGATTCTATAATGAGTAACGGGATAGGTTTCGACGGCAGCTCCATCGCCGGGATAACCACAGTTGACGACAGTGATCGATTGCTCCTCCCCATTCGAGACAGCTTCCGTGTTGTTGAATTCAAAGACGAGAAACTGGGCTTTTTCATCGGCAAGATTCAAAATGTACAGGGTGAGCGATCAAAATCTGATTCCAGGGCCGTACTGGAGAATGTTGTTAGCCAGGCTGAATCAGAGTTTGGCTGTAGGTTCTTTCTCGGGCCTGAACACGAGTTTTTCTTGCTCGGGTGTGACTGTTTCAATGAGAACATGCACTCTGACAGTGCCGGCTATTTTCATTGCGACCCCCATGACAAAGGAGAGGTGGTAAGGAACAAAATCATCGATGTCCTGGAAAAGTGTGGCATCAACTATGAGAAAGCGCACCATGAGGTCACTGCGTCACAGCACGAGATCAACCTGGAGTATTCTGATCCTTTAGGGGCTGCTGATCGGACCGTGCTTTTCAATTATGTGACCCAGAAGGTAGCAGCAGAGTACGACCTTCACGCCACCTTCATGCCCAAGCCATTTGATGGCCAAAATAGAAATGCCTTCCATATCCATCTCTCCATGCTTGATAAGAAAGGAAAGAATGTATTCTACCAAAAAGGCGACGAGTATAATCTGAGTAAGACCGCCAGGCAGTTCATGGGAGGCATCATAAAATATGCCCGGGAGACTTCCATTGTCATGGCATCGACTTTCAATTCCTACAAGGCTTACGTGATAGAGAGGGAGGCTCCCGTTGTACGGGGATGGGGTTTGAAAAACAGAAGCTCCATGGTCAGGGTGCCATATGCCAGCAGCACTGAAAGTACGAGAATTGAACTCAGAAACCCTGATCCCACCGGAAATCCGTACCTTCAGATGGCAGCCCTGATTGGTATGGGTCTTCAAGGTATGAGAGAGGAACTTGATTGTGGCCGACCCGATATGGGAAGTACCTACAAGGTAAGAAGAAAATACCGCGTCTGGGATAGACGTTTTCTTCCCAAGTCCATGTTCGAGGCCCTGGTGGAAGCTGAAAGGAGTAAGTTTCTCAAAGAGTTACTGGGAGAGCGGATATACAACAACTACATGGGACTCAAAATAGCTGACTGGGAAGAACACCGAACTCATGTTACTCCGAGAGAGCATGAGAAGTATTTGAAAATGTAGAGAAAGCGATGTTGGATGTGAGATGTGGGATGAATTATCCCAGAGAGCAGAGCGCATGGCTTTAAGGGCACAGGGCGATTTGGGTCATTAGGCTTCGCCGTCATTAGGTCATTACGCTACGCTGTCATTTATTGTAAGAGGTAGGGGCCTGAAAATCTTGAATTTCGAAATTGTGACTCGCTCTATTCTTACCTACCTGCTGCCTGCCGTCAGCTGCCCGCCTGTCCTGAGCTTGTCGAAGGGCTGTATTTCCCT